>JBBSIT010000047.1:0-12878 GCA_038231995.1 Acetobacterales bacterium
GATCAAGGCGTCCTTGTCGAGCGGATCAGGCGGCGGCGTCATCCACACGTTGACTCATATTCGCAGCCCGACCGCAACCCTTACGTCACAGGGGGTGAGCAATTACTTCGGGTGAGCTGTTTTGTTCAAGAAATCCTTTCGGGACGATCGATTGAACTCCATCGGAATACAGGAGCGCTTGTCTCAATCATCCCTCGTCTGGGATAGTGATCGTAGGGACATACAACAACTTCATTGCGACCCTCGTGATCTCAGGCTCTCGCTCGATACGGCAGGGCGACACAACCATTGAAGGTCACCAGCAAATCGTACCCCGATATTCAAGGCAAGACGGTGCATAGAATCTTTCGCTGAGTCCAGTGTAGAGAGCAATGCCCTACCGCCGCACCAACCCCAACGACCCCCGCGACAACACCTCCGCCCCCCGCTCCCCCACAACGCTCGTCCGCCCCAACGTCATAGCCAACCCCCGCGCCCCATCAAACGCGATCATGTGCAGAAAAAACACCATCCCCGGCTCCGCCTCCACCGCGTTCCCATGAAACAGCATCGGCCAGTCCATCCAGTTCGGCGCATACGTCGCCCCCAGCGAATACCCGCAAGCATTCATCCGCGCCTCCCGCAGCCCGGCCGCGTCCAGCGTCCGCGCATGAGCATCGAACACCTCGCCGATCGGCCGGCCCGGCCGCAGCGCGTCCTCGGCCGCCAGCAGCGCGTCGCGACAGGCCGCGTGCATGGCGACAAGCCGAGGATCGGCCTCGCCGATCAGAAAGGTGCGCATCAGGCAGGCGTGGTAGTGCCGATACGCCCCGGCGAATTCGAGCGTGAGCTGGTCGCGCTCGGACAGGTGCCGCCGCCCCGTATAGTAGCGGCACATGAGCGCCCCAGGCCCGGACCCAATGATGTACTCGTTCGCCGGGTCATCCCCGCCGCCGCGGAACACCGCGGACTGCATGTCGGCCAGGATATCGCCCTCGAACGCGCCGGGCTGTGCTGCGGCCTCGGCAGCATCCAGCGCGTCGTCCGCCAGCGCGGCGGCCCGGCGCACATAGGCAAGCTCGGCCGACGACTTCACCAGGCGCAACCGGCTGACCAGCTCGGAGGCGTCCTCCAGCGCACACACCCCATCGAGCGCCGCGGCCAGCCGCTGCCCGTTGCGCGCCGTCAGCCCATACGCCTCCCACTCCACCCCCAGCCGCCGCCCGGCCAGCCCCAGCTCGCGCAGCAACCCGGCAAGCTCGCCCGCCGGGTCCGCATCCGGCCCGTCCACCCAGACGCGCACGTCCTCGATGATCGAGGTAAAGCCTGCCTGCAACCAATCCGGCGCCCGGGTCAGCAGCGCCATCCGCCCATCCGCGCGCAGCACGACGCACTGGAAATACACGTAGCCGAACGTGTCGTAGCCGGTGAGCCAGTAGGTGCTCTCCTGGCGGAACATCAGCAGCCCATCGAGCCCGCGCGCCTGCATCGCCCCGAGCGTGCCCGCAAGCCGGCCGTCCAGCTCCGCGCGCTCGAAATGCAGGTGCGGAGCCATCAGAGGCCGTTTCGAAATGCGCTGCAATGAGTCGGCTGGCGTGGTTTTCCGAGCACCGAAGCGGAGCGACCATCTGCGTCGTGAGCATCGGGGCATAGGAAAACCACGTCAGACGGCCAGTGCAGTAGCATTGCGAAATGGCCTCTCAAGCCGCCGCCATCCGCCGCGCCGGCCGCGTGTCCATCGGCCATTGCAGCGCCGTCGCGAGCAGCCCGATGACGATCAGCGCCCCCCAAGCCAGCCCATACGACCCGGTGATATCCAGCACCGCCCCGCCCATCCACGCCCCGGCGAACGACCCGACCTGATGCCCCAGGAACACCACGCCATACAGCATGTTGAAGTGCCGCAGGCCGAACATGCCGCCGATCAGCCCGCTCACCAGCGGCGCCACCCCAAGCCACAGGAAGCCCATCACCGAGGCGAACACCAAAGTCGTGCCCGGCGACACCGGCAGCAGCAGGAACACCGCGATAGCAGACGTACGGATCAGGTAAATCCCGGCCAGCAGCTTGCTCTTGTCATACCGCGTGCCGAGCGCCCCGAAAGTGTAGGACCCGATCGCGTTGAACACGCCGATCAGCGCCAGCGACCAAGCGCCGACCGAGGGCCCCAACCCGCACATCGCCAAATATTTGGGGAAATGCACCGTGATGAACACGAGCTGGAACCCGCAGGCAAAGAACGCGACCGTCATGGCGACGTAGCCGCGATGCGCCACCGCCTCGCCCAGCGCGTCCCGCACCGTCTGCTCCTGCGCCGCCATCGCCCCGGGGACGCGCGGTCCGCTGCGCACGGTCGCGCCCACCATCCCCATCGCCACGGCCAGCCCCGCGAAGCACAGCAGCGCCGTCTGCCAACTGAACGCGCCGATCACCGCCTGCCCGAACGGCGCGATCACCATCGTGCCCAGCGACCCGGCGCCCGACACCACGCCCACCGCCCAGCTCCGCCGCTCCGGCGGCACCGCGGCGCTCACCGCCCCCAGCAGCACGCCGAATCCGGTCCCCGCGACGCCCAACCCGATCAAAGCGCCGCCCCCCACGCCCAGCCCCAGCCAAACCTGCGGCGCCAGCGCCATCAGCAGCAGCCCGGCGGCGTAGATGACGGACGCGCCGATCAGCACCGGCCGCGCGCCAAAACGATCCCCGGCAGCACCCACGAAAGGCTGCGTCACGCCCCAGATCAAGTTCTGCATTGCGAGCGCGAAGCCGAACGTGGTGGCCGACACACCCAGCTCGGTGCCTATCGGCTGCAGGAACAGCCCCAGGCTCTGCCGGATTCCCATGCACAACGAGATGACGATCCCCGCCGAGACGATCAGCGGAACGGCGCCGCGCACGCTTCGAGTCCCACCCATGCCGCCAGCCCCCGGTTTCGCCGGGACGATAAGCCAGCCGCGGGCCGGGAGCTAGCGGCTCAGGGACGGCGTCCCAGCCTCCGTGCTGCCCGGCGTGTCGCGCGACGCGGGCGAGGTCTGCTCGCCGCTGGCCGGGCCTGGCACGCTGCTGAACGGCGTGCTGTTGGCAGGCCCGGCGTCCGCGTCGCGCCCGCCCCGTCCGCCCGCACGATCGGCAGGTGCTACGTTGTCGCTGACCGGGCCTCCGGTCGGCGCCGGCTCCCACTTCTTCCCATCCGCCGTCGGGGGCGGCGTCTGAGCGAGGGCCGGGAATGCGATCAGCAGGGCGGCGATGGTGGGAAGACGCATGATGGTGCTCCTTGTCAATCGCCAACGTTCAGGCCGGGATGCCGGTTGCCGTCAGGCCCGCACTTGCTGCCCGGATTGACGCACCGGCGCGTACGCCTACGCTCGCGCAAGCAAAGCAGGTGTCGCATGCGCCGGATCGCCGCCCTCCTCCTCCTGTTGCCGCTGCTCCACGCCCCGGCCCGCGCCGCGTCGCTCACCTGGTCGTTCAGCTCGGATATCCAGACGCTCGATCCGCACAGCTCGCGCATCAGCTTCACCAACGCCCTGCTCGGCAACATCTACGAGACACTCGTCCGCATGGACGACCAGCTCCGCATCGAGCCCGCGCTGACGACCGAGTGGACCCAGCCCAGCCCCACCGTTTGGCGCTTCAGCCTCCGCCCCGGCGTCCGGTTCCACGGCGGCGAGCCGTTCGGCGCCGAGGACGTCGTGTTCAGCTTCGCGCGGATCAGCACGCCCGGCGGCAACCGCGGCGCGCTCTCGGCGGTGAAGGAGATGCGCCGGGTCGATGACCGCACGGTCGAGATCGAGACGATCCGCCCGTTCCCGATCCTGCTGAACGCCCTGCTTCAGTTCCCCATCATGAGCCGAACCTGGTCGGAGGCGAACGGCGCCACCGTCGCGAGCAACCTGACGGCGCAGCAGGAGAACTACGCCGGCCGGCACGCGAACGGCACCGGCCCGTTCGCGCTGGTGTCGCGCGAGGCGGACGGGCCGACGGTGCTGGCGGCCAACCCGGCCTGGTGGGACGAGAGGCGGCACAACCTCGACCGCGTGACCTACCTGCCGATCGCCAACCCGGCCACCCGCACGGCGAGCCTGCTCTCCGGCACGACGGACGCGACGGTGGACCTGCCGCTGCAGGACGTGGAGCGCGTGCGGGCCGACCCGAAGCTGCAAGTGGTGCAGGGGCCGGAGCTGCGGACGATCTACCTCGGCATGGACCAGTTCCGCGACGAGCTGCTCTACAGCGACGCGCGCGGCCGCAACCCGTTCAAGGACCGCCGGGTGCGCGAGGCGCTGTACCGCGCCATCGACATCCAGGCGATCCGCCGCAGCGTGATGCGCGGCCAGTCCTGGCCGGCCGGGTTCATGGCGTCGCCGCAGTTCACCGGCGCGCCGCAGGACCTGAACGAGCGCCTGCCGTTCGACCCCGATGCGTCCCGCCGCCTGCTGGCCGAGGCCGGCTACCCCGCGGGCTTCGGCATCTCGCTCGCCTGCCCGAACGACCGCTACGTGAACGACGAGCGCATTTGCCAGGCCATCGCCGCCATGTTCGCGCGGGTGGGGGTACGGACCACGGTGCAATCGGAGACGACGGCGGTCTGGTCGCGCCGGACCGGCAACATGGACGTGACGCTGTTCATGCTCGGCCATGCCGCCCTGCCGCTCGCCGATGTGTATTCGACGCTGACCGACGTGATCCACAGCCGCACGGAGCGGGAGGGTGGGCTCAACTACGGCCGCTACAGCAACCCCGAGGTGGACAAGCTGATCGAGCGCGCCGGCAGCGAGACGGACGAGCCGGCCCGCCGCGCCCTGATGCGGGACGCCTTTGCCCTGGAGCGCGCCGATATCGGCCATATCCCGCTCCACCAGCAGCCGCTGACCTGGGCGAGCCGCCGCGGCATCGACATGAGGCAGGCGCCGGACAACAACTTCCGCCTCTGGCTGGTGCGCGTGGAATGACCGACCTGCTGATTCGCGGCGGCACGGTCATCACGATGGACCCGGCGCGCCGGGTCATCGAGGACGGGGCCGTTGCCATCGACGCTGGCCGCATCACCGCCGTCGGCCCGGCGGCCGAGCTGCCGCAGACCGCGACGGAGGTGATCGACGCGCGCGGCCACGCCGTGCTGCCCGGGCTGATCGACGGCCACGCCCATGCCGGGCACGGGCTGGTCAAGACCATGGGCCGCGGCGACAGCGAGGCGTGGTCGGAGGCGTGCCGCGTCATCTACACGCTGGCCTCGCCGCCGGCGTTCTGGCGCGCGGAGGCGCGGCTCACGGCGCTGGAGCGGCTGACGTTCGGCGTCACCACGGGCGTCAGCCTGCTCGGCGGCGGCGACAGCGTGATGCGCACCGACGACCCGGCGCATGGCGCGGCGCACTGCGAGGGCGTGGCCGAGATCGGCATCCGCGACATCATGGCCATCGGTCCCACCCGCCCGCCGCATCCGCGCCCTTACGCCCGGCCGGACGGGACGCAGCATCCCGTCAGCTTCGAGCAACAGCTCGAGACCTGCGCCCGGCTGATCGAGGACTGGCAAGGCAAGGCTGACGGGCGCGTCCACATCGCGACCCTGATGCCGGTGTATCGCGAGGCCGTGCATGACCCGGCCAACGTCGCGCTGATCGAGCGCCAGGGCCGCGCCGTGCGCGAGCTGGGCCGGCGCCACGGCACGCTGTTCCACCAGGACGGCCACCGCAGCGGCAGCCTGGAGATGGCCGGCCGCATGTTCGGCCTGCTCGGGCCGGACGCGTTCATGTCGCACTGCACCGACCTCACCGACGCCGACATCGACGCCCTGGCCGAGACGGGCACGACCGTGGTGCACAACCCCTCCGCCATCGCCTCCGTGCGCGGCTACTGCCCGGCGCCGCGCCTGATCGACCGCGGCGTGGGCGTGTTCCTCGGCTCGGACGGCACGGCGCCGGACCGCAGCACCGACATGTTCCGCCACATGTTCCAGTGCATGCGCCTGCACCAGCGCGAGCACCGCGACGAGCGGCTGATGCCGCCGGGCAAGCTGCTGGAGATGGTGACGATCGACTCGGCGAAGGCGCTGGGCATGGCGGACCGGATCGGCAGCCTTGAGCCCGGCAAGTTGGCCGACCTCATCACGGTCGATCTGCGCAAGCCGCATCTGTATCCCGCCAACATGCCGGTCTGGCGCGTGGCGTGCTTCGCGAACGGGCAGGACGTGGACACCGTGGTGGTGGGCGGCCGCGTGCTGATGCGCGGGCGCGGGGTCGCGCATGTGGATACCGCCGAGGTGCTGGCCGCGGCGCAGGCGGAGACGGAAGCCATGCTGGACCGCACCGGCTTCCGCCCCATGCTCGCGGAGCCGGCGACGATCTGGGGCCAATCGCGACGCTGAGTGCCCGTTCGAGAATGCGCTGCACCGAGTCAGAGACGCCGCCTTCGGCGCCGTCCGGCGCGGGTTTACGAGCACCGGAGCGGAGCGGCCTCCAGGGCCGTGAGCCCCGGAGCGCAGGAAAGCCGTGCCGGATGACCGCTGTAGTAGCATTCTCGAACGGGCACTGATGCCGCTCTGGATACCCGTCACTCTCGTCGCCGCATTGCTGCAGACCTGGCGCACGGCGCTGCAGCAGCGGTTGCGCGGACAGCTCTCCGTAGGTGCCGCCGGGTTCGTGCGCTACGTTTACGCGATTCCGGTCGGGCTGGCGCTGCTCGTCGCCTACGCGCAAGCGCGCTCGCTGACGATCCCCGTGCCGACCGCGGCGTTCGTGCTGCTCTGCGCCGCCGGCGGCCTGGCGCAGGTCTTCGGCACGTCGCTGCTCATCATGGCGTTCGGCTATCGCAACTTCACCGTCGGCACGGCCTATTCCAAGACCGAGGCGGTGCAGGCGGCGCTGCTTGCCTGGCTGCTGCTGGGCGAGCGGCTCGGTCCGCTGGCCTGGACCGGCATCGCCCTCGGCGTCGGCGGCGTGCTCGTGCTGTCGTTCGCGGGCACCGTGCTCAGCGTGGGCGGGCTGCTGCGCGCCACGGTGCAGCCCGCGGCGCTGTGCGGCATCGGCGCCGGCGCCAGCTTCGCGACGACGGGCGTGTGCATCAAGGCCGCGACGGCGCTGCTGGGCGTGCCCGACCTCGTGCTCGCGGCGCTGCTCGCCCTCGTCGTGACCAACGTGCTGCAGACCGCGATGCAGGGCGGGTGGCTTGCATGGCGCGAGCCCGCCGGGCTGCGGGCGGCGTTCGCGTCGTGGCGCAGCGCGGCCTGGGTCGGCGCCCTGTCCGCCGGCGGCTCGGCCTGCTGGTTCACCGGCTTCGCGCTCGCGCCGGTCGCGCTGGTGCGCACGCTGGGGCAGGCCGAGATGGTGTTCACGCTGCTGTTCAGCCGCTACTTCCTGCACGAGGAGCTGCGCTGGACCGACGCGGCCGGCCTCGCGCTGATCGTAGGCGGCGTCGTGCTGGTGCTGGCCGGGCATTGACGGAGGGGCGGCGTGAAACCGGGACCGGCCGCGCCCTCTGAGGCACTTCTGGGTCGAGCTTACCCGAACATCACCGCGATGGCCGCCCCGTCCACGTCCTCGATCCGCGGGGGAGACCAGCGCGGCGTGCGGTCCTTGTCCACGACCATGGCGCGCACGCCCTCGAGGAAGTCGGGGTGGCGCGTGGCGTGCCGGGTCAGGGCAAGCTCGGCGGCGAGGCACTGGGGCAGGGTGCGTTGCGCGCCGTCACGGACGATCCTGAACGTCCACAGGATGGAACTCGGCGAGAGGCTGCGCAGGGTCGCGAGCGTCCCGCGCGACCAGTCCGTGGCCTCGGCCTCCAGTCGCTCGATGATCTCGGCGACGCTGGCAGCCCCGAAGCAGCGATTGATCTGGTCGGCCAAGGGCGCCAGCGCACTGGGCGGGGGAGGGATGGCGGCGCCCGCGAGCACGGCCGGGCCGTCCTCCGCCAGCTCGTCGGCCAGCGTCGCGATGCGGTCGCGGGTGGTGAAGTGGGTGGCCAGGCCGAGATAGGCGGCGTCCGCGCCGCCCACTCGCGCGCCGGTCAGCGCCATCCAGGTGCCGAACGCGCCGCGCAGCCGGGGCAGCACGTAGGTCGCGCCGATGTCGGGGAACAGGCCGATGCCGGTCTCGGGCATGGCGAACATCGCCGCCTCGGTCGCGACCCGCGCCGTGCCATGCACCGAGGCGCCGATGCCACCGCCCATGCAGATGCCGTCGATCAGCGCGATGTAGGGCTTGGGATACGACGCGACCGCCTGGTTGAGCGCGTATTCCTCCGCGAAGAAGCCCTCGACCTCGCCGTGCCGGCCCTCCATGGACAGGGCGCGGATGGCGCGGATGTCGCCCCCGGCGCAGAACGCGCGGCCGCCGGCGCCCTCGATGACGACGGCATGGACCGCCGGGTCGTCCCGCCAAGCCTCAAGCGCTGACCCGGCGGCGCGGATCATGTTGAGATCGAGAGCATTGAGCGCTCGCGGGCGGTTGAGGAGGATGCGGCCGATGCGCCCCTGCCGGCGGGCAACGACGGTCTGATCTGCGGCGGACGTGGAAATGGCCGGATGCTCCGTAAGGGACATCCGGCCTATACCGCCCGCCCTGGTTATCGCCTAGCCAGCAACCGGGCCGCGAGCTTGCCGACAACGCGCATGGTCCCGCGCTTGCCCACGATGGTCACCTCCGGCTTGCTGCTCCATCGGCCCAGCAGGAAAGCCGCGGCCGTCCCGGCCATGGCCGTCAGCGTCAGCGAGGACTTCATCTCCGCCAGCGCCTGCTGCCGGATCTGCCGCGCCTCCTTCTCGACCGGATCCGGGACGTCCCGCCGTGCGAGGAAGGCGAACACGCCGGCCAGCACGAGGTCCACCACGAGGATGACGAGGCTGGCCTGCGTGGGCGAGAGATGCGGCACCATCAGATGGTAGGCCAGGACGTGCAGCAGGACGAAGACGGCGACGGCGAACACGCCGGCCACGGCCCAGTATGCCGCCCGCAACCCTTGTCGCCGCGCCAGCCGGCGAAGGCGCAAGGCCTCCGCCGACGCGGCGACCTTCGCGAGTTCGACCGCGCGCATCCGGCTAGCGCGCGATGCGGCCGAGCAGGTAGCCCGCGCCGACGGCGATCAGGATGGCGACGACCGGCGACTCCCGCACCCTCTCCGACAGCATCTCGGCCTGGTCGCTGGCCATGTCCTTGGCCTGGTGCGCGTATTCCTCGGCGCGGCCGGCCGCGTTGGCCAGCGCCGGCGTCACGCGATCGCTCATGAGCGTCTGCACCTGCTCCCGGAGCTGCGCGATCTGCTCCTTCGCGTCCTGCGCGGTGTCGTTCAGGTTGTCGGATATGGCCATGGATGCCCCCTCTGCTATGGTCGGATACGGTGGCACAACGCCGTGAGTTCCCACCGGTTGCCGGAGCGGGGCGGAATTGGCTCAGGGGGCTGCTGCGGGAAAGCCTGGAGGTCCGGGCGGGAATCGAACCCACATTCGCGGATTTGCAGTCCGCTGCATCACCACTCTGCCACCGGACCAACGGGGCTGGCGCCGCCTTATCGGCCCGGCGCCGGCCCGCGGTCAAGCGTGCGGCTTGGCATCGCCGATCCGGCGCACCTATAACGTGCGACCCACCAGCACGAGCCCAAGATGGACCAACCCGCCGCCGCTCCGATCATGGCCGCCCCAGCGGCCGCCGACCCCTATGCCGAGACGCGGAACCACATGGTGGACAGCCAGGTGCGCCCGAACAAGGTGACCGACGCGCGGATCATCCAGGCCATGCGCCGGCTGCCGCGGGAGCGCTTCGTGCCGCCGAACCTCGCCGGGGTGGCCTACATCGACGACGATCTGCCGCTCGGCGACGGGCGGGCGCTGATGGAGCCGATGGTGATCGCGCGCCTGTTGCAGCTCGCCCGCATCCGCCCAGGCGAACGCGCGCTCGTCGTCGGCGCCGGCACAGGATACGGCGCGGCGCTCATGGCGGCCTGCGGGGCCGTCGTGACGGCGCTGGAGCAGGATGCGCGCCTGCTCGGCATCGCGCGCCTCGCCCTGCGCGACGCGGCGCCCGCGGTGCGCATCGTCGAGGGACCGCTCGCGGCCGGGCTAGCGGACGGCGCGCCGTGGGACGTCATCATGATCGAGGGAGCCGTGCAGGAGATCCCCCCCGCCATCAGCGCCCAGGTGAGGACGGACGGAGGCCGGTTGGTGACCGTGCTGGCCCGCACGTCGGGGGCGGGGCAGGGGGTGCTGGCGGAGGCGCGCCCTGGCGCGGACGGGCGCACGGCGATGCGGCCCCAGGCCGAGTTCGACTGCGCGACGCCGCTGCTGCCGCCGCTGCTGGCCGCGGCCGGCTTCAGCTTCTGATGGGCCTCGTGATAGCGCCGGGCCGTCCTGTGTGGCAGGATGCCGCCGTTGGGACCGGGGCGTCCTAGGGCATGATGGGAGCGAGATGCATGCGGCGCAACGGATTGGCCCTCGGGGCATTCATGCTGCTCGGCATCGGCGCGGCCCACGCGCAGCCGCGCACGCTGCAGGATGCGCTCACCGCCGCCTACGCCAACAACCCGGCGCTGCAGGCCGCCCGCGCCCAGCTCCGCGCCACCGACGAGGGCGTGCCGCAGGCGCTGGCCGGCTGGCGTCCCACGGTCATTCTGTCGGGCGGGGTGGGCTACGCCGACGGCTCGCTTCGCTCGTACACGCCGGCTGGCATGTTCGCGCCAGGCAGGGACAACGTCGTGCGCAACAACCGCGACGTCGTCACGTCACAGCTAGCGATCACCCAGCCGATCTACCGCGGCGGGCTCACGCGGTCCTCCACCAACCAGGCCGACAACCGGGTGTTCGCGCAGCGCGGCCGGCTGCAGGCGAGCGAGCAGCAGGTGTTCACCGACACGATCAACGCCTATGTCGGCGTGATCCAGGCGCAGCAGCTGCTGCAGCTCAACATCAACAACGAGCAGGTGCTGTCGCGCCAGCTCCAGGCGACGAACGACCGGTTCCGCGTCGGCGAGATCACCCGCACCGACGTGGCGCAGGCCGAGGCGGCGCTCGCCGGCGCGCGCGCCACGCGCGAGACCTCGGAGGGCAACCTCGCCATCGCCCGCGCGACCTACCGCCGCCTGGTCGGCGAGCTGCCGGACCGGCTGGTGGAGCCGCAGCCGATCAGGCTGCCGATCCGTAATCAGAACGAGGCGTCGCAGCTCGCCTCGCAGAACAACCCGAACGTGATCGCCGCCCTGTTCGACAACGCGGCGTCGCGCGACGCCATCGACGTCGCGTTCAGCCAGCTCATGCCGCAGGTCAGCGTCCAGGCCTCGGGCGGACGCAGCGACAACACGAACCTGGCCCGTCAGCGCAACATCGGCGGGCAGGTGACGCTCAACGCGTCCGTGCCGATCTACCAAGGCGGCGCCGAGTACTCGCGCGTGCGCCAGGCGCGGCAGACGGAGCAGCAGTCGCGCCGCCTGGTCGATGACGCGCGGCGCACCGCGATCGCGCAGGCGACGCAGGCCTGGGAGACCTTGGTGTCGGCGCGCACCACGATCGAGAGCACACGCGCGCAGATCCGCGCCAACCAGATCGCGCTCGAAGGCGTGCAGCGCGAGGCCATCGTCGGCAGCCGCACCACGCTCGACGTGCTGAACGCCGAGCAGGCCCTGCTGAACTCGCGGGTGACGCTGGTGCAGAACCTGTCGAACCTGGTCACCGCGTCCTACTCGGTCGCCGCCGCGATCGGCCGGCTGACGGCGCGGGACCTCAACCTGAACGTGCCCCTGTATGACGAGACGGCCTACTACAACGCCGTGCGCGAACGCCTGTTCGGCACCGGCGACTACGCCACGTCCCAGCCCGGGCGGTGACCGATGACGCTGCCGCCCCAACCTCCCGGACCGCCCGGCGCCGACCCGTCGATGGACGACATCCTCGCCTCCATCCGCCGCATCCTCAGCGAGGATGACGCCCAGCCGCCCGCGGCCGCCCAGACAGCCCCGCCGCCCGGGATGGCGCCCCAGGCAGTCCAGCCCCCTGCCGCCCCGGCGCCGCCCCGCCCCGAGCCGGACGACGTGCTCGTGCTCGACGCGTCCATGATGATCCCGGAGCCGCCGGCGCCAGACCCCCCGAGGCCCATGCCAGAGAACGAAACCAGGGAAGAACCCAGGATCGAACCCAGGATCGAACCCAGGGTCGAAGCCCCGCCGCCTCCGCCGGCGCCCGTGCCGCCGCCGGCCGCGCCCACGCTCGTAGCGCCGGAGGCGGCGGCCGGCGTGGCGACCTCGGTCAATGCCCTGATGCGCACATTGGCGTCCGAGCGCAGCACCGTGGTGCATCGCGGCGGGCCGACCATCGAGGACCTGGTGCGCGAGGAGTTGCGCCCGCTGCTCAAGGAGTGGCTCGACCAGCACCTCCCGCCCATCGTCGAGCGCGCGGTGCGGGCCGAGATCGAGCGGGTGGTCGGCCGCGCCGTTCCTTAAGATCGACGTCTCTCGGCTCGCAGCGCCCCGCACCGGTGAAGGATAGGCGGATGAACATCAGGGCTGTGAACGCGGCTGACGCGCCTGCGGCAAAGGGCGGCTACGCTCAGGCGATCGAGGTCACCGGGGCATCCCGCCTGCTGTTCATCAGCGGCCAGGTCCCCACGGCCAAGGACAGCACGGCGCCGAGTATGTTCCGGGAGCAGTGCCGGCTCGCTTGGGCGAACGTCGAGGCGCAGTTGCGTGCCGCAGGCATGACGCTCGACAATCTGGTCAAGGTCACGACCTTCCTCGCAGACCGTCGCGACGCCATGGAGAACCGGGCCGTTCGGGCGGAGGTGCTGGGCGGGCGCTCGCCGGCGATGACCGTTATCATAGCCGGCATCTTCGACGAGGCCTGGCTGATCGAGATCGAGGCCGTGGCGGCCGCCTGAGACGGCGCGGGCGGCGCGTCAGCATTGCCCTAACCCCAATACTGTTCA
>JBBSIT010000048.1:0-12831 GCA_038231995.1 Acetobacterales bacterium
ATCACGCCAAGGCTGATGTAGTCGCTCAAACGCACGCCGGCCGGAAGGCCAGCAGGAACACCAGCCATCGCTGCCCATCCCCCAATACCGGACCGGCAGCTTACGCGCTCCGTAAACCTAACTGAACAGCATTGGGCCTAGCTCCCAGTCCCGTAGCCACAACGGCGCGGCGCGAGGCGGTAGGGGGCGGCCGACCAGGAAGCCCTGCACCTGGTCCACGCCCAGCTCGCCCATGCGCTGCCACGTCTCCTCGTCCGCGACGCCCTCGGCGATGATGGTGAGGCCCCAGCGCCGGGCGATCTCGGCGGTGCGGCTCAGGTATCGCAGCGCCCGCGCGCTCCCGGCGGAGGCGCGGACGACGGCCATGTCGAACTTCACCGCGTCGAACGGCAGGCGGAACAGGGCGCGATGGTTGAGGATGTCCGGACCCACGTCGTCGATCGCCAGCCGGTAACCGGCGAAGCGCCAGCGCTCCACCGCGGCCGCCAGCTCATCCAGGTCCTGCACCGGACGGCTCTCCGTCAACTCCAGCAGCAGGTCCGACGCGCGAAGCCCGGCATCGCTGCGCTGCCGTTCCAGCGTGCGGAGCGCATCCCCGACCAGCAGCACGTCGAGCGGCATGTTGAGCGCCGAGAACAATCCGCGAGACTGCAGCAGCGAGGCGGGCAGCCCGGCGAAAGCCCGGGTCGCCACGGCCTCCGTCAACGCCTGTCCCAGCCCGGCGCGCTCAGCTTGCGGGATGAACTGACCCGGCGCGAACGTCCCGCGCGTGGGGTGGTTGAGCCGCGCCAAGAGCTCGAAGCCGACCGGCGCGCGGTCCGCCAGGCGCACGATGGGCTGGACGCGCACGTCCACGGCCCCTTCGGCGATGCCGCTCCGCAAGGCGGCATCGGACAGGGCGGGCGGCACTGGGGCGGGCGGGCGGCCAAGCGCCGCGGCGATCAGGTCTGCGCGAGGTTCGGATACCACGAGCGCCCTCTGTGCGACGGCCACGGACTGCCCGAGCAGCACGAGCGACACGCCGGACCCGGCCTCGCCCGCGGTAAGCGCGACCAACTCCGGCATCCAGTCATCCGCGCCCGCCGGGTCGACGAAGAGGCACGACGCCAGGTGCGCCGGCTGCGCCAGCAGGGCGACGGTCTCCTGCGCCGAGGCCGGGCAGCGGAGGCGCCATCCGCCGGCGGCCGCGGCCGCCTCCGCAGCGTGGCGCCAGGCGGGGTCGCGACCAAGGAACAGGACTGTCGGCGGCGCATCAGCGGGGCTGCTGGTCACTCATCCCGCTAACGTCTGGTCAGGCACGACCGGCACGGCCCGGGGCGGAGGCGGGAGGCTTGACCGGCTGGGCGTCTCGGCGCAGGCGATTCTCACCCAGGAATAGCAGGATAGGCGCCGCTATGAAGATCGAAGACGAGGTGCCGACGACGATGCCGAACAGCATCATGAGCGCGAAGCCGGACAGCGACGCGCCGCCGAACAGCGCGAGCGGCAGGCTGGCGAGGAACACCGTCATCGACGTGCCGAGCGTGCGGTTCAGCGTCTCGTTGATGCTGAGATCGATCAACTGGCGCAGCGGCATGGTCTTGTACTTGCGCAGGTTCTCCCGCATCCGGTCATAGACGACGACCTTGTCGTTGGTGGAGAAGCCGATGACGGTGAGGATGGCGGCGACCATCACGAGATCGAACTCCAACCGGGTCACGACGAGGAAGCCGATCGCCTTGGTCACGTCGAGCAGCAGGGTGACGACGGCGCCGACCGCGAACTGCCACTCGAAGCGGAACCAGATATAGACCAGGATCATCAGCAGGCTGATGCCGAGCGCGAGCATGCCGTCGCGGAACAGCTCGGCCGAGACGGAGGCGCCGACGGCATCGGTGCGCACCACGCGGGCGCCGGCCTGGGCCTGCTCCACGGCGGTGCGGACCCGGGTGACCAGTTGCTGGTTGCTCGCCTCGTCGCCCTGCGGGTCGAGCCGGATCAGCACCTGATCGTCGCTGCCGAAGCGCTGCACGCCGGCCTGGGCGACGTTCGCGCTGGCCAGCGCCGCCCGCAGCTTGGCGAAGTCGGCCGCCTCCGGCGTGCGCACTTCCATGACGATGCCGCCGCGGAAGTCGATCCCGAGATGCAGCCCCGGGTGGAAGAACAGGATCACGGAGGCGATCGACAGCACCGCCGAGGTCAGCAGCCCGAGGAAGCGTCCGCGCATGAACTGGATGCGGGTGTCGTCGGGGACAAGGCGGAGCATGGGGCGGAGGGCCATGGCGCTATACCGGCAGCAGGCTGGGCCGCCGGCTCAGGTACCATCGCACCATGAGCAGCCGGGCCAGGAGGGTGGCGGTGAACAGGGTCGTGAATATGCCGACCGTGATCGTGACCGCGAAGCCGCGCACCGGGCCGGAGCCGAACACGAACAGCATGACGTGGGCGAGCAGCGCCGTCGCGTTGCTGTCGATGATGGTGCTGTAGGCGCGGGTGCAGCCGGCCTCCATCGCGTTCAGCGGCGTCCTCCCGTTGCGGGTCTCCTCGCGGATGCGCTCGTTTATCAAGATATTGGCGTCCACCGCGACGCCGAGCGTCAGCAGGATGCCCGCCATGCCCGGCAGGGTCAGCGTCGCCTCCAGCAGCGACAGCACCGCGATCTGCAGCACGAGGTTGACCACCAGCGCCACGTTCGCGAACCAGCCGAACAGTCCGTAGAATATGCCCATGTAGGCCATCACGAGCAGCAGCCCGACGAACAGCGAGATCGCCCCGGCCCGGATCGCGTCCGCGCCCAGCTCCGGCCCGACGCTGCGCTCCTCCACCACGGTGAGCGGCGCAGGCAAGGCGCCGGCGCGCAGCAGCACGGCGAGGTCGGTCGCACTGCGGACGTTGAAGTTGCCGCTGATCTGCCCGCGCCCGCCAGTGATCGGCGTCTGGATCACCGGCGCGCTGATCACCTTGTCGTCCAGCACGATCGCGAAGGGCCGGCCCACGTTCGCCGTCGTGATGTCCGCGAAGCGGCGGGCGCCCACTGAGTCGAACGTGAAGTTCACCACCCAGCGCCCGCTCTGGTTGTCCTGACCCGGTCGCGCATCCGTCAGGCTCGCGCCGTCCACCTCGATGCGCCGCCGGACTGGCAGCTTCGTGCCCGGCTGGCCCTCCAGCGGCAGGAAATCGACGCCCGGCGGCGGCGCGCCCGACGTGTTGGCGTTCTCGTCGAGCAGCCGGAACGTCATCCGCGCGGTGCGGCCGAGCAGTTCCTTGATGCGGTTCGGGTTCTCGATGCCGGGCAACTGCACCACGATGCGGCTCTCGCCCTGCCGCGCGATCTGCGGCTCCACCACGCCCGTCTCATCGACCCGGCGCCGCACGATCTCGATCGATTGCAGCACCGCCGCGTTGGCGCGCTCCCGCAGCATCTGCGGCGACAGCCCCAGCGTCACCGTCCCGTCCGGCTGCGCCGCCACATCGAACTCCGCCGTTCCCGTCGTCGTCGCGACCTCGCGCAGCAGGCGCACCGCCTCGTCCTGCTGCGCCGGGTCGCGCACGCGGAGCACGACGCGGTTCTGCGCCGCCTGCACCGTGGGAGGCTGCGACAGGTTCACCTTGCCGCGCAGCGTGGAGCGGGCCGCGTCCACCAAGGTATCGAGCCGTTCCTTGACGACGGCGCCCATGTCCACCTCGAGCAGCAGGTAGCTGCCGCCGCGCAGGTCGAGTCCGAGCCGCACGCTGCGCCACGGCACCCAGTTGGCCGGCGACGGCATCAGGTTCGGCAGGCAGAGCAACGCGCCGAGGACGCACACCGCCAGGATCAGCGTGGTCTTGAAGCGGCTGAAGAACAACATAACGGGCAGGCTGCTCCATACTCGGATGGCGCGGGTATGCCGAGGTGCACCGGGCAACGCAACCCTGCACGCTCACGGCCGCGTGCGGAGCAGCCAGGGACCTGCTACAGCCCCATCATGCAAAAGGACCGACTACGCATCGGGATCGCGGGCGCCGGGCATTTCGGGCGCTTCCACGCGCTGAAGGTGGCGGCCAACCCGCGCGCCGTGCTGGCCGGCCTGCACGACCCCGACACGGCCCGCGCCGCCACGGTGGGCCGGGAAGCCGGCGGGGCGCCTGTGCTCGGCCTGTCCGCGCTGCTCGCCGCCTGCGACGCGCTGATCGTCGCGGCGCCGGCCGAGACGCATCATGGCCTCGCCACGGCGGCGATCGAGGCGGGCCGCCACGTGCTGATTGAGAAGCCGATCGCGGCGACGCTCGACCAGGCCGACGCGCTCGCCGAGCTGGCCCGAGGCCGCGGCGTGGTGCTGCAGGTCGGCCACCTGCTGCGCTACTCCGCCGAGCACGCCGCGATCCACGCGCGCATCGCCCGGCCGCTCTATATCGAGGCGACGCGGATCGCGCCGTACAAGCCGCGCGGCACGGACGTATCGGTGATCCTGGACCTGATGATCCACGACCTCGACCTCGTGCTGGCGCTCGTGGACAGCCCGATCGCCGCCGTGGACGCCGTGGGCGCGGCTGTGTCCAGCCCGAACGAGGACATCGCCAATGCCCGGGTGCGCTTCGAGAACGGCTGCGTCGCCGCCATCACCGCGAGCCGCATCTCGCTGAAGACCGAGCGTCGCATGCGGCTGTTCTCCGAGGAGGGCTACCTCTCCGCCGACTTCGTGGCGCGCAAGCTCGTCATGATCGGCAAGGAGCGCGGCCTGCCGCTGCCTGGCACCGGCGGATACCGGCGCGAGGAGGTCACCTGGCGCGAGCACGACACCCTGGCGGCCGAGCACGCGGCGTTCGTCGCCTCCTGCCTGGACGGCGCGCCCGTGGTGGTGGACGCCGCCGCCGGCCGCCGTGCGCTGGCCGCAGCGCTCGCCGTCACGGACTCCATGCGCGAGTCACGCGGCCGGGCGATCGCCTCGGGCCTGATCCAGAACGTCGAGCACCTCGCGCGCAGCGGCTTTTGACGGCAGCGCGCCGGGCGGGTGCAGCCCGGCGAGCACGGTGCGGAACGCCTCGCGCTGAGCGCCCGCGACCGCCGGGTCATACAGCAGGCTCTGCGCGGTCTGGCTCAGCTTCTCCGCCGTGCAGTCCTCCTGCAGCAGTTCCGGCACCACGGCGCGACCGGCGAGCAGGTTGACCATCGCGACATGCGGCACCCGGATCAGCCGGCGCGCGAGAGCGGCGGATAGCGGGTTGACCCGGTAGGTCACCGCCATCGGCACCCCCGCCAGCGCCAGTTCGAGCGTGCTGGTGCCGGACTTGGTCAGCGCGGCCCCGGCAGCCGCATAGGCGTCGTGCTTGTCATCCAGCTCCGTCACGATGATCGGCGCCACTGGCCAGCCCGCCGCGGCCTGCCGCACGGTGCCGGCCACGGCAGAGGAGACGGGCAGCACCGGCCGTACGCCCGGGACGTCCTGGGCCAGCAGCCGCATCGCGCCCTCGAACACCGGCAGCAGCCGCGGCGCCTCGCTGCGCCGGCTGCCCGGCATCAGCACGACCACCTTCGCATCGGCCGCGATGCCGTGCCGCGCGCGGAACCGCATCCCGTCCCCGTCGCCCGCGCCGGATTCGAGCACGGGGTGGCCGACGAACGTGGCGGGCAGCCCGTGCCGCGCGAAGTATTCCGGCTCGAATGGCAGCAGGCACAGCAGCCGTTCCCAATGCCCGGGGAAGTGCCGCACCCGGTGCTCGCGCCAGGCCCAGACCTGCGGCGCCACGTAGTGCACGCGGGGGATGCCGAGCCGGCCGGCCCGGCGCAGCACGCGCAGCGCGAAGCCGGGGCTGTCGATCGTCACGATGATGTCCGGGCGCAGGCGCGCGAGGTCGGCATAGACCTCGTGCAGCCGCCGCCGCAGCAGGCGCACCCGCGGCAGTACCTCGAACAGGCCCATGACAGCGAGGTCCTCGATGGGGAACAGGCTCTGCATACCCTGCGCCAGCAGCCGCGGGCCGCCCACGCCGGCGAACGTCAGGTCCGGACGCTGCGCCCGCAGAGCCGCCACGAGCCGCGCGCCGAGCACGTCGCCGCTCGCCTCGCCGGCCAGGATGTAGATCAAAGTCACCCGAGAGGGATGACCCAGCTCGGACCCGGCGCCGCCGGCCAGTCCCGATGGTTGCGCACCCCGCCGTCCTCGCGAACGGTCTCCAGCCGCGCCGGGTCGAGCGTGGCATAGACCCAGCCGGGCTCGTCCAGCGCGCCGCGGACCAGCACGCCGTCCTCGGGGAAGCCGCGGTCCACCGGGCCGAACACGGCGGCGTAGCCGCGGTTGACGTCGAGCGTGGCGAGCCAGGGAGCGAGGCCGACCGTGGGCACCATCACGACATAGCACTGGTTCTCCAGCGCCCGCGCCCGCGACGAGAGGCGGACGCGGTTGAACCCGGCCATCGTATCGGTGTTGCTCGGCACGAGGATCAGCCACGCCCCGGCCTCCACCTGCGCGCGCACCAGGGCAGGGAACTCCACGTCGTAGCAGATCGCCACGCCGATGCGGCCCCACGGCGTCTCGAACACACCGGGGTCGGCGCCGGACGAGACGCGCCAGGATTCCGTCTCGAACCGGGTCATGACGCGCTTGTCCTGGAACCCCATGCGGCCATCGGGCGCGATCAGCGGCGCGCGGTTGAGCACGCGGCCGCCGTCGCGCACGGGCAGGGTGCCGGGCAGCAGCCAGACCCGGTACCGCATGGCCGCCGCGCGCATGGCGTCGAGCAGTGGGCCGGTTTCTGCGCAGATCGCTTCCAGCTCCGCATCCACGTTCGCCTCATAGGTGAAGGCGCTCGCGACCTCGACGCAGGCATATTCCGGCAATACGAGCAGCTCCGCCCCGGCGCCGGCCGCCTCGGCGACGTGGGCGTCCAGCCGCCGCGCGAACGAGTCCAGGCTGTCCGGGCGCTCGATGCCGTATTGCAGCAGGCCCAGGCGCAGCGGCTTCACGGCAACGGCGCCCCGCGCAGCGACTTGATCCAGAACCCGAGCCGGTGCTCGGATGGCGCCGCCTGCCCGACCTCCTTCCAGGACATGGTGCAGGCCAGGCCGGGGTAGGGCGTGTAGCCGCGCTTGCGCCAGAACGCCTCCAGCCCGACCGCATCGGGCGGACGCATGGGATGGTCGGCCGGACGCTCGACGGCGCAGAACGTCGTGTAGTCGCAATCCGACACGCGCCGCGCATGCGCCTCGCGCTGCTCGAAGAACGCGACGCCGATGCCCCTGCCGCGCCACTCCGGCAGCAGCACGGCCTCGCCGAAGTAGAAGAACCGGGTCGGGTCGAGGCCCCGCGCCTCGAACGGGGCGCGCACATCGGCCGACTCGTCTCGCAGCGGGAGCACGGTCGATGCGCCGACCGGCACGCCGTCGCCGAACGCCACGACGATCGCCGCCAGAGGGCTGTCCACGAAGGCGCGGAGATGCGCCGATTCCTGCTCGGGATCGCCGTCATAGAGGTACGGCCACGCCCGGAACACCGTCACGCGCAGCCGCTGCAAGTCGCGCAGCAGCGGCAGGATCGCCGTCCCGATGCAGGTCTCGACGCGCACGTTCTCGCCCAGGTCCATGCCGGACTGCATAGGGTCGGCGGGCGCTTGAGGCAACCGGGGCTGGGGTCAAAACCCGATCAGCTCAGGCATGCGGGCGTCTCAGCAGGGAAATCGGACAGCATTGTCCCCGTCTGACATCATTCGATAACTTTATGCCTGCAAGCTGGCCCGGACTACCTTGCACGAAGGACACAAGCGGCCATGGCACATGCCCAATCGTTTAGAACTCATGCGGCCCGGCCATCCTTGCCCGTTCTCATCTTCGCGGCGGCCCTGAGCACCGCCAACCTCTGTTTCCACCCGGCTCTGGCCCAAGTCTCGCAGCCTGCGCAAGCTGCGGTCGTGCCTAGTGACCAGGAGCTGGACGCCCTTCTCGCAGCGCGGGATTGGAACGGATTGGGCGCGGCTTTGTCCCAACCGACCGGACGAGACGCCCGCGCCCGAGCGATGAGCTGGCTGCGGACCAGGATTGACGCCGGTGGTGGTTCGTTCCTCAGCTTCCTGTATGCCCGTGACCTCTGGCTGCTGGGCCGTGCCTTGGACGTCAACGATCCGAAGACCGATCTGCGTGTCACGGCGGCGATGATCACGTTGTACGCCTACGAGGTGCTGCAGATCGATGGCGCCCGGTGCGAAGATGATACGGCGCCGGCTCGCCGCATCGAACAGCTCCTGGCAGCCAGGCGGGAGACGCTTGCCTACATCGCTACGAAACCTGCCGATCTGAGGGCAAGGGTGGTCGAAGTTGCGCTTGCCCTGGAGAGAAGGACCGCGCCGTTGCGTAGAGAGGATGACCTCATCTGCCGGGGTGGCCTGGAGGAGATGCAGGCGGGTCTGAAGCGTGGAACTCAGCGCGAGGTTCGAACCCCTCCGGGTGGTTTCGGCCGCACGGTGGAAGTTCAGCCGCCGGCGAATTGGAACCCGACCTTCGTGAGCCCCGAGATATACCGGCCGCTGCAGGACAGGGCACGCGCTGGCATGAAGGCGGCACTGCTCAAGCTCGTCGGGCTGTAAGGGCGGAACTCGCCCAGCAGCAGGCTACGGCCGCTCGCTGGCGTGATCGATAGTGGTCCCGGTGACAGGGGGTCGGCTTCGGGCCGAGGGCGGTGGTGCAAGCGGATGACTCGCTGACTGGATATTGACCCTAGCCCGGCCCGCCGTACAGCTCCGCCGGCGCGATCTCCGGCGCGGCGATCTCCACCACCTCGCCATCCCGCACCGCCCGATAGAAGCACGAGCGCCGCCCGGTGTGGCAGGCGACGCCGTGCTGGTCCACCAGCAGCAGCAGCGTGTCGCCGTCGCAATCGATGCGCAGCTCCACCAGCCGTTGCACCTGTCCGGACCGCTCGCCCTTGCGCCACAAGGCGGCGCGGCTGCGGCTCCAGTAGCAGACCTGCCCGGTCGCCAGCGTCTCCGCCACGGCGTCGCGGTTCATCCACGCCATCATCAGCACCTCGCCGGTGTCGTGCTGCTGCGCGATGGCGGGCACCAGCCCGCCGGCGTCGAACGCGATGAGGCTGATCGGGTCTGGCATGCCGCCCTTGTATCAGCGGACGGGTTGGCTGACATAGACGCAATGGACGCGACAGGGGACTTCCCGGCCGAGACAGCGGCTCTGCTCGACCGCGCCGACGGCATCTGCGCCCGCCGCGGCGCGCGGATGACTGACCTGCGGCGCCAGGTGCTCGGCCTCATTCTCGAAGCGCCGGCGCCGATGGGCGCCTATGACCTGCTCGACCAGTTGCGCGGGCGCCGGCGCGGCGCTGCGCCGCCCACCGTCTATCGCGCGCTCGATTTCCTGATGGCGCAGGGCCTGATCCACCGCGTGGAACGCCTCTCGGCCTTCGTCGGCTGCGTCGCGCATGACGAGCATGCCCATGCCGCGCAGTTCCTGATCTGCCGCGACTGCGGCCGGGTGACGGAGCTGGACGACCACGGCGTGACGGACGCGCTGGCCGAGGCGGCCGCGCGCGCCGGGTTCAGCATCGCGGGCGCTACGGTCGAAGCGGAGGGGCGCTGCGCGGTCTGCGCCCCGGATCAGCCGGCCCCCGCTCAGCCGGCGTGAGCCCGCAGCACCGCCATGCCGCGGGTCAGGTCGGCGATCAGGTCGCCCACATCCTCCAACCCGATATGGAACCGCGCGACCGGGCCGGCGAACGCGCCTGACCCGGCGGTGCGCGTCACGAACCCCGTCGTGGGCAGCGCCAGGCTCTCGTAGCCGCCCCAGCTCGCGCCGATGCCGAACAGCTCGAGGCTGTCGATCATCGCCTGCGTCGCGGCGGGGCTGAACTCCGGGCGGAACACCACGCCGAACAGGCTGCACGCCCCGGTGAAGTCCCGCTTCCACAGCGCGTGGCCCGGCGCGCCGGGCAGGGCAGGGTGCAGCACCTGCTCCACCTCCGGCTGGGCCGCGAACCACTCCGCCACGGCAATCCCCGAGCGCATCTGCCGCTCCAGCCGCACGCCCATGGTGCGCACGCCGCGCAGCGCCAGCCAGCACTCATCGGGGCTGGCATACTGCCCGAGCGCCAGCGCCGCCGTGCGAACGCACGCCCAATCCTCGTCGCTGGCCGTGGTGATGCTGCCCAGCAGTACGTCGGAGTGGCCGACCACGTATTTGGTCAGCGCCTGGATCGACACGTCCACGCCGAGCGTGAACGGCTGCAGGAAGTGGATGCCCCAGGTGTTGTCCATCAGCACCTTGGCGCCGCCCTCATGTGCGGCGGCGGCGAGGGCAGGGACGTCCTGCACCTCGAAGGTGTGGCTGCCAGGGCTCTCCAGGTACACCACCTTGGTGTTCGGCCGCATCAGCGCGGCAAGGCCGGCCCCGTCGATCTCGGGTGCGTAGTAGGTCGTCTCTACGCCCATCCGGGTCAGCATGCCGTCGCAGAAGGTGCGCGCCGGGCCATATACGCTGTCGAGCATCAGGCAGTGGTCGCCCGCGGACAGGTAGGCCAGCAGTGGCGTCGTCACGGCGGCGAGGCCGGAGGACACGAGCTGGCAACGCGTGCCGCCCTCGATCTCGGCGACGACGTCTTCCAGCGCGTGATGCGTCGGGTTGCCGTTCACGCCGTAGGTCATCGCCTGGTCGAGCCGCTTGGCGCCGAACGCCTTGCGGTCCGCGCAGGACGGATACAGCACGGTCGAGCCGCGCATCACCGGCGGGTTGACGAAGCCGTGCACCCGCGTGCCGGCCCGGCCGGCGTGGGACAGGCGGGTGTTCATCCCTTGTGCGCGGGGCCGGCCAGCGTGGTCGTCGGGCATCAGGTGGTCTCCTTGGGTGTGTCGGGCCGGCTGGCCCACTCCGTCCACGAGCCGTCATAGACAGCACCGGGGTCGAACCCGGCGCGCAGCAGGCCGAGCGTGAGAATGGTCGCGGTCACGCCGGTGCCGCAGCTCGTGACGACCGGACGGTCGCCCACGCCGGCGCGCTCGAAGCGGGTGCGCAGCGCGGCCGGGTCGAGCATGGTCCCGTCAGGGTTGAGCAGCTCGGTATAGGGCAGGTTGCGGCTGCCGGGGATGTGCCCGCCCTGCATGCCGGGCCGCGGCTCCGGCGCGGTGCCATCGAACCGGCCCGCGGAACGTGCGTCGAGCAGCAGCTCCCGCCCGGCCTGCAAATTGCCCAGCACGTCGCCGACGCCGCGCAGCCGGCCAGCGCGCAGGCTGGCGCGGAACTCCTGAGCTGGCGGGGCAGGAGGCTCGCCGGATTCCACTGCCCTGCCCTCGCGCAGCCAAGCGGGCAGGCCGCCGTCGAGCACGTACGCCTCGTCATGCCCGAACAAGCCCATCAGCCACCAGCCGCGAGCGGCAGAGGCGAGTCCTTTCTGGTCGTAGAACACGATGGTGCTCGCGTTGGACACGCCGAGCGCGCCCATCAACCGCTCGAAGCGTCCCGGCGTAGGAACCATGTGTGGCAGCGCCGTCTCGGGATCGGCCACCTCGTCGATATCGAAGAATCGCGCGCCGGGGATATGCGCGGCGCGATACCCCGCCCGCCCGTCCCGACCCTCGTTCGGCAGGTATTTCGTCGCGTCGAACACGACGAGATCGGGCTGCCCCAGGCGGGAGGCGAGCCAATCCGTGCTGAACAGCGGGTCCGTCATGGCAGTGCCCCCCCTGAAAGCGCAACCGTGATGCGCCGGTTCTGCCGGCCCTTGTTCTCTAGCTTCAACACCTGCACCGCGCCGATCTCGCCTGTCGAGGCAACGTGCGTGCCGCCGCAGGGCTGCAAGTCGATCGGCGGCTCCCCCGCGCCGATCCGCACCAGGCGCAGCTGCCCGGCGCCGCGCGGCGGCTTGACCGAGAGGGTGCGGACCAGGCCCGGGTTCTCGTCCAGCACCGCCTCGTCCACCCACGCGGTACTCACCGGATGATCCGCGGCGATCAGCTCCCGCAGCCCGGCCTCCAGCGTCTCGCGCGGGGGCGGCGTCGGCAGGTCGAAGTCGAGCCGGGAACGTTCGGCGCCGATCTGCCCGCCCGTTACGGCGGCGCCGGGCAGCAGGCTGCACAGCAGGTGCAGCGTGGTGTGCATCCGCATGAGCGCGTGCCGCCGCGGCCAGTCCAGGCTGGTGCGTACGGAGGCGCCCAGAGGCGGCACGGCTGCGTCTGAAGCAAGGACGTGCAGGATGGCTTCCCCGTCGCCCTTGAGCGTATCGACGACGAGTGCCTCGCCGCCGGACCACGCGAGCCGCCCTGTATCGCCGGGCTGGCCGCCGGACCGCGCGTAGAAGGGGGTGCGGTCGAGGACGACGCCCTCCGGCCCGGCCGACACGACCGAGGCGTCTGCCTCGCGCAAGCTGGAGTCTTCGAGATAGAGGCGGACCGTCATGGCCGCGACGTTAGTCGCAGCCCGGCACGCCGCCTACCCCCAGCGTGGCGCTACGCCGCCTTGGAGCCGAGGAACTCCCGGACGCGCGCCGCCGCGGCCGGGCCTTTCACCGCGTCGCGCCACATGGCCTCGGCCACGCGCTGGTGCGCGGTCAACGCCTCGTCCGCGCCGGTGATCATGGCGACGCCGCTGGGCGAGGTCGTCGGCGAGTCCGGGTGGAACGGGTTGATGGCGAGGGTGGCGCGGTCCCGCGCGCGCAGGATCTTGAACACGCTAGTCGGCTCGGCGGAGGCGAGGAGGCCGAACTGCAGGCCCATCGGCTCGGTCGCCATCAGCGAGGCGATATGGTCGATCTCGTCCATCGCGACCTGCCGGCACCGGCGGCGCAGCTTGTCCGACAACGCCATGCCGCCGGCGACGCCCTGGTCGAGGAAGCGCTGGATGGAGCCGACCGGCAGGATGGCGATGATGCCGGGCTTGCG
>JBBSIT010000049.1:0-12815 GCA_038231995.1 Acetobacterales bacterium
GCCCACGATAGACCACCATGCAGCGTCGGCGAGTCCGCGTGCGCCCAGGAACCACCCCGTGGTGTCGAGCCGGAAGGAGCTGGTCGTCAGGGCGATCGTGAAATGGACGAAGATCGGGTGCAGCGGCGCGCGGATCGCGAGCATCGGCCACCAGGAGCGGCGACTCGGAGCACCACTCACGCACCGCTCCGTCCCAAGGCCCGGGTGAGCTCGCCGTTTCGCGCCATCTCGATGATGCGGTCGGCCGTCCGCGCCGCGACGGCCTGGATGGTCAATGACGGGTTGCCAGCGCCGGCACTCGGGAACACCGAGCCGTCGCATATGAACAGGTTCGGCACGTCGAACGCCCGTCCGTCCCGGTCAACGACGGAGTTCGCGGGATCCGTCCCCATGCGGCAGGCGCCCATCAGATGCGCCGTGCGCTCGCTCGTCCAGATGTCGGTCCCACCCGCGGCCGCGTGGATGCGCCGCATCACCTCCGTCGCGTGGCGCACCATCCGCCGGTCGTTCTCGTGATAGCCGAACGTCACGTGCGGTATCGGCAGGCCGTAGCCATCCACCTCGCTCGCGTGCAGCTCGACCCGGTTCGTGCGCTGCGGCAGTACGTCGCCCACGATGCCGAAAGCGGCGACATGGTTGTAATCCAACATCGTCTCACGCAGCCGCGCGCCCCATACCCTACGGTTGCTGGCCATCTGCGCGGCGTAATGGCCCACATGCGGGCCGACGCACTCGATCGTGTAGCCGGAGATGAAGTCAGCGCCGGAGATCTCGCGGTTGAAGTCCTCGGTGAGCGCCAGGCCCGGCGGGGCCTTGTATTGGTTGATGCGCTCGGGGTAGCGCGCGAAGGACTGCTCGCCGGTGTGCACCATCAGGCAGCGCCCCACCAGGCCGGACGAGTTGGCGAGCCCATGCGTGAAGCGCGCGGAGTGCGAGTTGAGCAGCAGCCGCGGCGTCTCGATGGCATAGCACGCCACGACCACCAGGCGCGCGCGCTGCAGGTGCGTCCGACCGCCGCAGAAATGGACCACCCCGGTGACCCTGCCGGCGGCATCGTGTTCGATGCGCGCCGCCATCGCGTCCGCACGCACCTCGGCGCCGGCGGCGATCGCGCGCGGGATGTAGGTGACCAGCACCGAGCTCTTGGCGTTGGTCGAGCAGCCGTAGTTGCAGAAGCCGCGATACACGCAGGGCGGCCGGCGGCCGTGCGGCGCGCTCAGGGTGGCGACGGGCGCGGGCGCCACTTCGATGCCGAGCTTGCTGCAACCGCGGACCAGCACCTCGGCGGTGGCGTTCAGCCGGTGCTCGCGCTGCGGAAAACGGCGGCGGCGTCGGCCCCAGGGATAGCGCGTCGGCCCGGCGATCTGCAGCGCCTCCTCGACCTCTTCGTAGTAGGGTTCGAGGTCCTCGTAGCTCAGCGGCCAGTCCTGCATATCGGCGTCGGGCAGGTCTCCGTGGATGGTCCGCCGCTGGAAGTCATGCGGCTGCAGCCGCATCTTGATCATGGAGTAGTGTACGGTGCCGCCGCCGACGCCACGACCGCTGTTGTTCTCCCCGAGCTGGATCGGGTCGGGACCGCCGGTGATCCGCTCATCGAGCCAGTAGAGCTTGCGCCCGTCGCTCTCGTCGGAGGTGAAGTCCTGCACCGGGCTCCAATGCGGTCCGGCCTCCAGGATCACGACCGACAGCCCGGCCTCGGCGAGCTTCGCGCCGACCACGCCACCGGCGGCGCCTGCGCCGATGACGCAGACATCCACCTCGTCGCGTGACCAGTCGCGCATGGGGACGCTCTCGCCGTTCAAACCGGGGGCGCAGAGCGGCCAGGCGTCCATACCGCCCAGGCACCCGTCATCCATGACGGGGCTTGCCAGCCTCTTGCGCCTCCCAGGGGTCGACACCACCGGCCCAGATCCGCACATGGCCGCGGATCGCGGACGGGCCGTTGTAGCCGACCTCGGACCATGCCGTCGGATGTGCGTAATAGGTCCGCACGACCAGTTGCAGCAGCTGCTTGAAGAAAAGCTTGGCGGGCAGCGTGGCCCAGATCTCACCGGGCATCTCGCCGCCCGCGAGCCGGTTCACCAGCGCATCCCGCTCCGACGGCCCGAGCTTGGCGAAGGGTGCGGCGTGCAGCGCCTCTGCGGCCTGGTCCAAGCCGGCGAGCGCCTGGCACCACATCTCGCGCTGCGGCGGCAGCCGCTCGTCCCGGAAGCCGTCGCGCTCATCGCGCGCCAGCTTCTGGTCGATCCAGGGCACGATCGGGATGCGCTCGCCGGCGGCGCGGTCCTCCTGCGGCACGATGCAGTCTGCCGCGGCTTGCAGGGTCGCCGCCTCCTCCACGGTGAAGAACCGTAGGGGAGGCACCTCCTCGACCCGGCGGCGCACCACCTCGCGCGTGGGATCGTCGAAGTCGGCGCTCGACCACTTGGCCAGGACGTCGAAGCCGGGGTAGCGAGGCGCCATGCGACGCGTCTCCGTCATGCGGCGTAGCGCTCCGCGTCGGTCCGCCGGAACGCCAGGCCGAGGCCGGGGCGGCTGAGATCGGGGCGGATCGTGCCGCGGTCCGGGCGCGGCGCGCCGTCGAACAGCATGGCCTCGATCCGGACGTGGTCATGGAACCACTCGATGTGGCGTAGCCGCGGCACGGCGCAGCAGACGTGCAGGTGCAGCGCCGGCGCGGTATGGGCGGATAGAGCGGTGTTGCGCGCGTCGCACAGCGCGCTCGCGGCGAGGAAGCCGGTCAGGCCGCAGCACCGGGTCGCGTCGGCCTGCAGCACATCCACCGCGCCGGCGCCCAGCATCCGGTCGAAGTAGGCTGGGTCGTAACCGTACTCGCCGGCCGCCACTTCGATCGTGGCCGGGATGCGCGCCCGCACCGCGGCCAACCCCGCGAGGTCGTCGCTGGAGACCGGCTCCTCGAACCAGCTGACGCCGTGCTCGACGCAGCGCTCGGCGAACGCGAGCGCCTGCCGGGGCGACAGCGCGCCGTTCGCGTCCACGAACAGGCCGATCTCCGGCCCGATCGCGGCGCGCGCCCGCCGCACCCGGGCCGCGTCGGTCCCTGGGCGGGCGCCGACCTTCATCTTCACGTCACGCAGGCCGCCGCTGGCCCAGCTGCCAAGCTGAGCCTCTAGCTGCGCATCGTTGTAAGAGGTGAACCCGCCGCTGCCGTAGATAGCAACTTCGTTCCGACGCACGCCCATAAGCCGGGCGAGCGGCAGATCGAGCAGCTTCGCCTTGAGGTCCCAAAGCG
This sequence comes from Acetobacterales bacterium, assembly GCA_038231995.1. Lineage (GTDB taxonomy): Bacteria > Pseudomonadota > Alphaproteobacteria > Acetobacterales > Acetobacteraceae > JBBSIT01. The sequence continues at coordinate 3,254 of JBBSIT010000049.1, forward strand.
CTGTGTCCACCGCCGAGATCGCGGCGGCGCACAGCCCACAGCACCCGAGATTGCGCACCGCCCGGCGCATCGCGGCCCAGGCTGCCCCCAAATCCATCGCGTCCGTCCCGGCCACCACTGGCGCCAGCACGTCCGCGATCAGGCGGGCGACGGCGGGGCTCGCGTAGGTGTAGCCGAGCCCGGTCATGCCCCCAGCAGCGACCTCGACCACGACGATCGCTGTGTGATCCCATTCGATGGTGCCGTCAGCTTCGGGGGCGTCGGTTGGGATCGAGTAGGATCGCGCGTCGATCCGCCCGACTGGAGCCACCGGGACCATGGCCTACAGCGCCTCGTGCAGCTTGTCCTTGGCGAGCGCCGCCGCGGTCGCGCCGGCGTCCTGCGTGCCGCGTGCGAGCGAGCGCGCCATCCGCCAGGCCTGCTTGATGGTCGTGCTGGCCGGCATCGGCGGCTCTAGCGGATCGACCTCGGCCTCGATCACGACCAGGCCCGGCATGCGCAGCGCCTGCTCCAGCGCACGGCCGCAGTCCTCTGCCTTGTCGATCCGAACACCCTGGCCGCCGCAGGCGCGCGCCACGCCGACGAAGTCGATCGGGTGCAGGTCGCAGGCGAACTCCGGGTTGCCCAGGAACGCCATCTGCTCCCACTTGATCTGGCCGAGCGTGTTGTTCTTGATCACGACCACCTTCACGTCGAGGGCGTATTTCACGCAGGTCGCCAACTCCGCCATCAGCATGGACAGGCCGCCGTCGCCGACGAAGGCGACCACCTGCCGCCCGGGGAACGCGATGGCCGCCGCGATCGCGTAGGGCAAGCCCGGCGCCATCGTGGCGAGGTTGCCCGACAGGGCAAAGGCTCGCGTGCCGACCATGTCGATGTGCCGCGCGAACCAAGTGGTGATCGTCCCGGAATCGGTGGTGACGATCGCGTCGTGGTCCAGCAGCCGGTTCAGCTCGTGCGCGACGACTTGCGGCTTCATCGGCGAGTCCGTGCGGGTCCCGCGGTCGTGCATCAGCTCTCGCCATGCCGCCATGCCCTTCTGCGCCTGCTCCAGGAAGGAGCGGTCGTCGCGCCGGGCCAGCAGGGGCGCCAGGGCCGCGAGTGTCGCGCGTGCGTCGCCCACCAGCCCCAGCTCGACCGGCGTGCGCAGGCCGATGCGGGCCGCGTCGCTGTCGATCTGCACCGTCCTCGCCTGGCCCGGCTTCGGGTAGAACTCGATGTAGGGGAAGCTGCTGCCGACGATCAGCAGCGTATCGCAGCCGTCGAGCGCGTCCTCGGACGGCTTGGTGCCGAGCAGGCCGATGCCGCCCGTGGTGTAGGGGCTGGTATCCGCGACGCACGCCTTGCCGAGTAGCGGCTTGACGATCGGGGCTGCGAGACGCTCCGCGATCATCTCGAGCTCGGCCGACGCGCCGATCGCCCCGGCGCCCGCCAGGATCGCGATGGCCTTTCCGGTGCCGAGCAGGGACACGGCCCGTTGCAGCTCCGCCTCCGCAGGGATCGACCGGTTACGGGTTGGTCGGCCGGAGACATGGCCCGCGACGTTGCGCTCGGATCGTACGTCCTTGGTCACCGGCAGCGACTGCTGGTCCACCGGCATCATGACATGGGCGACGCCGTGCCGTGTCAGCGCGCTGCGGCAGGCCAGGCTGACCACGTTCTCGACGTGGGCCGGACCCATGATCCTGGCGTTGTAGACGCAGACATCCGCGAACAGCTTGTCGAGCTCGACATCCTGCTGGGTGTGAGTGCTGATCAGGTCGTGGAACTGCATGCCGGTGACGGCGAGCACCGGCGCGCCATCGAGCTTGGCGTCGTACAGGCCGTTCAGCAGGTGGATGCCGCCGGGCCCGGACGTCGCCAGGCAGACGCCGAGCCGGCCGGTGAACTTGGCGTAGCCGCACGCCATGAACGCCGCCGCCTCCTCGTGCCGGGTTTGCACGAAACGGACCTGGTCCTGGCGGGTGCGCAGGGATTCCATGATGCCGTTGATGCCGTCCCCGGGAATGCCGAAGATGACCTCGACCCCCCAGTCGATTAGCGTATCCACGAGGACGTCGGCAGCAGTATCGGCCATGGCGGACGCTCTCCTTCGCTGTATGGCATTGGGGGCCAGCGTCCGCGGGGACCGGTGCTCGGCGGCGCGTCTCATCGGAGGGATGAGCCCGCTGCGGACGGCAGGCTATGTGGTCAGTGCGTCCAACTGGGCCTGGGGCACCGCATTCGGTCCGGCGTCGCTCGAGAGCATCTGCTCGGCGCGCTCCCAGAATTCCTGCTCTTGGCCGTCCGGCTTCCCTGCTTGCTCCCTCAGCTCGTAGGCCAATACGCGTATTCTGCTGTCCAGGTCGTGCGTGTCTTCAGAGGTCATGCCGCATCTCCGCATGCTATTTGGAACCGCTGGTTCTTCTGCGGCGATTATGCCCGGCCCGTCTGGGTGCAGGGCCGCAATCAGGTGCGCCAGCGGCTCAGGAGTCCTCCAGAGTGCTATCATTAGCGGGCAGTGCCCCTGTGCTGGCTTACCGCGTCCGCCGCGGCGTGTTCTGACTCCGATGCCAGGAGAACCGCACCAGGCCCGGCTGCGCTCCAGAGGAGGACGAACGACATGTGGCCGATCCGAACAGGGCAAGTTTTCGCGGCGGCTTGCCTCTCCGTGGGGCTGTGCGCCAGCGGGGCGCGTGCGGCGGACCTCGTCGAGACCGCCCGCGCTGCTGGGCAGTTCACCATCCTCCTGCGTGCCGCGGATGCCGCCGGGATGACGTCGATGTTGAAGGGGCCTGGCCCGTTCACCGTCTTCGCGCCCACCGATGAGGCGTTCCGCGCATTGCCGGCCGGCACGCTCGATATGCTGCTCAAGCCGGAGAACCGCGATCAGCTCAAGAAGGTGCTCGGCTACCACGTGGCATTCGGCCGCCTGACAACCGGCGCCCTCAAGGACCCCGCGTCGGCCGTGACGATGACTATCGGCGCACCCGTGGTGCTGAAGAAGGAGGGCGGTGCCGTGTCGGCCAACGACGCGCACGTCGTGACCGCCGATGTCGCCGCCGACAATGGCGTCGTGCAGGTCATCGACAAGGTCCTGATGCCGGCTACGCCTGTGCAGCCGCGCACATGAGCACGCATATGAACTCGGCGGATGTCCGCTACCCGGCGGCCCCGGATGACCGCCTGGCCCAGGTGGGAAAACGCCTAGAAGTCGTGGGCGCGGCGGTCATGCTGTACGGGCTCGCGCTCATCTTCCTCTGGTTCGGGGGGATGAAGTTCACCAGCTACGAGGCGACCGGCATAGCGCCCCTGGTCGCGAACAGCCCGCTCGTGTCCTGGTGGCACGCAGCGTTCGGCATACAAGGCACCAGCAACATCCTAGGGTGCATCGAGGTGGCAACGGGCATCTTGCTCCTGGCAGGTCAGGCCCGGGCTGTGCTGGGCGTGGCCGGCGCCGCGATGGCGACCGTGGCCTTCCTGATCACGCTGACGTTCTTCGTCTCGACCCCGGGCGTGTCCGAACCGAAGGCCGGCGGCTTCCCCGCCATCTCCGCCTTCCCCGGCGGGTTCCTGATGAAGGACCTGGTCCTGCTCGGTCTCTCGCTCTATCTGCTGCGGCGCTTACTCATCGCGTGGCGCCCCGGCACGCCTGCCCGTGTCCAGCTTGGCGCGCTGGCGGCAGGCATCATGCGCTACGGCCTGGCGCTGATCTTCCTCTGGTTCGGGGCCATGAAGTTCACGAGCTACGAGGCAACTGGTGTGGCGCCCCTGATCGCGAACAGCCCGCTGGTTGGCTGGTGGCACAGCCTGCTCGGGATACAGGGCGCCAGCAACGTGCTGGGCGTGATCGAGATCACCACGGGCGTGCTTCTGGCGGCGCGTATCCTGTGGCCGCGCTTATCGGTGGCAGGCGGCGCCATGGCGGCCTTCGCCTTCCTCATCACGCTCAGCTTCTTCCTGTCCACGCCCGGCGTCGCCGAGCCGCTCGCCGGCGGGTTCCCGGCCATCTCGGCCGAGATCGGGCAATTTCTGCTGAAGGACATCGGCCTGCTTGGGGCGGCGATATGGCTGACCGGCGAGGCGCTGCTCGCGCCCCTCCGCCGACCGGCAACGTGAGCCCGGCGGCGCGGCGCGTCGTGCCGACGACGCGCGATCCGAGCAACCGAGCCCGGGACGTGCTTTGACATCGAGAACCCGGGCGAACCTCGGTCAACGGAGCTTCCCCATTCGCATCCGACGTGGGGGAGCCGGCCGGCCGGCCGGAGATCAACCCGGTGCGGACTGTAACCTCCCGTACATCGCGACGAACTCAGGGCTCGGGGAGAAACAACGACGCCCTGCCGCCAGTGCACGATACCAGCTCGGAAAGAGCGTGGGAGGGGCGATGCGAAGAGATGTGAAGCCGGGTTTGTCGGTTCGGTCGCCCGCAGCATGGTACGAGGCCCTCCCGCGCGCGATGGCGACCGGCCAAGTGACCGGCCATGCTCACGCCCTGGTCAAGCGTTTCATGGCCGTGCCCAGCGCGATCGAGCAGCCGCCCTTGAACGAGCACATCGTGGCGCTGCATCTGGGTGGACCGAAGCGGGTGCAGCGGTGGCAAGGCAGAAGGAGCTGGGTGCAGGACGTGGCGCTCGGCTCGATGACCCTCATGCCGGCCTATCAGGCCAACCGCTGGAAGACCGAGGGACCGATCGAGTTCGCCCACCTAACGCTCAGCGTCGGCACGGCGGAACAGATCATCGTCGAGGAGTTCGACCGCGAGCCCGCCACCCATCAGCTCCACGAGACCGTCGGCGTAGAGGATCCCCTGCTCGAACAGGTGTTCCGGGCGATCCTCGGCCAGTTCGAGCGGACAACCTTCAGCCTGCTGCACATGGATGCGCTGCTGACGGTTTTCGCGGTCTCGCTGATCGAGCGGCATTCCACCCTCAATGTCCCCAAGGCTGGATCGGCGCGGATGCCTGGGCTGCGGCGTGGCGGGCTGGCGGGCTGGCAATTGCGGCGCGTCATCGACTACTTGCACAGTGAGATGCATCAGGACGTGCGACTGGGCGCGTTGGCCGAGCTCACGGGCCTGAGCCGGGCTCATTTCTTCCGCGCCTTCCGGCAATCCACAGGACAGAGCCCAGGCCGCTTCTTGGCCGAGATGCGCATGCGGCACGCCATGCTGCTGCTGGGAACCTCCGCGCTGCATGTCGATGAGGTCGCGAACGCGCTTGGGTTCAGTCACGCCAGGCATTTCGCCTCGGCGTTCACGAAACGGGTCGGAGTTTCGCCCCGGCTGTTCCGCGCCAGCCGGCAATAGGGCAGGCCGCAACTGACCTGCCCGACCTGCGTTGCGACCGGTCGGTCGGCGGCGTTGGAAGACGGGCCGGCCCGCTTCGAGAAGCCCAGCATCCTTGATGACCAGGGACGGCAACTCGCTCGGCGAGCGCAGACCAGCAGCCGGGAGGTTTACACGAGCCGGCGGGCGGATCTCGTCGCGGCCGGCCTGCTGCTCATTGGTGCCGCCGGGATCAAGGCACTACTCACCACGCCGGGCAGCCTGATGCGAGGCCGAAGGACGCCGGCTACGATAGAATTGTCCCGCGCAGCCATCGCGCTATGCCGGAGCAGATTCCCGCATGGCTTCGGCCTTCTGGCTACTCTATGGCGGGCCCGCGACCAGAAGCAGTATCTTGCCTTGAACTCCGCCAGAGCGGAGCAGCCGATGCGCGGCTTCGGCCTGCGCAAGCGGCAGGACGTCCGCGACGACCGACCGCAGGGCGCCGCTGGCGGCCAGGCCCAACAGCTTTTCGAGCGCCTTCCGGTCTGGACTCATGTCCACCCGCCAAGCCGTGATGCGCCGGTCGCTATGGGCGACGCGATCCGGCACGGTCAGAAGCGTCACCAGCCTGCCCCGTCGCTTCAGGAACGCGGCGTTCTGCTGTTGGGGGGAGGCGTCCGCCAGATCCAGCACCGCATCGCACCCACCCGGGGCGAATTGCCGAATGGCGGGGCCGACGTCGCTGACCCGGCTATCCACGACCAGGTCCGCGCCGAGTGCATGGCAAAGCGGAGCGGATGCTGCCGAGGCGCCGGCGATCACGCGCGCGCCGTCGCGCTTGGCGAGCTGGATTGCGAACGTGCCCACTCCGCCGCTGGCGCCCTGTATCATCACCGTCTCACCCGGCTCCGGCATGATCGCGTACAGGGCCTGGTAGGCAGCCAGGCCCGCCAGCGGCAACGCGGCCGCCGTGACAAGATCCAAGCCGTCCGGCACCAAGGCCGCCTGCGTGACTGGGACGCCAACGTATTCCGCATAGGTGCCGGACCCTATGGCACCAGGCCGTGCAACGGTGACGACCCGATCTCCGACCTTCAGGCTGCCCACATGACCATGCGTGCCGACGATGACTCCCGAAGCGTCGCAGCCCGGCACAGCCGTATCTTCGATCCGGCCCGCCCAATTATCCAGTCTCTGCAGGTCCAGGCGGCTGATCGACGCCGCTTCGACGCGCACCAGGATCTCGCCCTCGTCCAGCGTGGGCATGGCAAGCTCAGCGATCCGTAAGCGGCCTGGCTCCTGCCGCGTCGCGAGCGCGGCTTTCACCGCACCCTGGCTCGCTGGAAAGCGGCCGATCCAGACTTGGCCTCAAGTCTGGTTGAAAGTCGCAGCAAGCGCTGTTTTCCTGTTGGGCGAACAACGAGAACGTGCGAGCGCTATCTTGGTTAAGCGGCGCTCGGATCTTGCTGCACGAAGCCAGGTGTGGCGCCCGGAGCCGGGCCGACGCGAGGGGCTGGGGTTGCCCTGGTTCGGGCAATCCCACGCCATTTGCAGCGCCTGCGTCACGAACAAACAGGAACAAGCAATAGGAGTCCGGACCGCTTGGGCTCGGTTGGCGGCGAGGGAAGGCTGGCTCAGTATGCCGCTAGACCGGAGGCGCCATCACGGACTGGGAGACCTCCGCCGACGCCGAAGATGCCCAAGGGAGTGAGACTTCCGTTGACCTCCACCCGATATGCGGCCACGCCGCCAGTGCCTCGGAGAAGGTTATAGAGATAGTGGCTGTCGGCGCTGAAAGCCAAGTCAGTCGGCTGGCTGTCAGCCCCTGAGAATCCCGCCGCACCATTGATCAAACGAACCGTCCCGAAAGGCCCGAAGTAGAAGATCGAGATCGTGCCACTCGCGAAATTTGCCGTGTAGCCGTATTGCTGATCCTTGGTGATGACCACCCAGCACCCATCCGTCTGCCCGTCCTTGACCGACTGGCTGAGGGGGGAGAGCGCGCCCGTCGAGGAGTTCAGATTGTAGGACGACACGGCCGAGTTGTTCATCACGGGAAGCCCGGACTCAACGACGAAAAGATGGCCATCACGGTCGAATGTGGCAGCGAAGGGCCGAGTACCGACCGACTGGTTCGGCAGCGCCTGGCTCGGACGCCCATCCGTCCCAACCAGGAAGACATCGAGCGTGAACCCAATGGTGCTCGCCACCTTCTGCGTGACGACCAGGGCGCGGCCATCGGGGCTGAACACGACGTCGCCCGGAACAGCGATCGGCGAGCTCAGCATCCTGGTCGAGCCCGGCAACGGCGTGAGGGTGCCGTCGCCGGCAACCGTGAAGCCGGTGATCTGGTTGCCCGCCACCGAGCCGTCGAGGACATAGAGCAGGTTGCCGAAGCGGGTCAGACTCAGGGGCTGATCGCCTGCGTAAACCTTCTGCAGGAACGTAAGCTGCGTCCCGTTCACGGAGAACACACTGACATCGTCGCTTCCCGGATTGGCGGCATAGAGCGTGCGGTTGTCGCTGCTGAGCAACAGGCCGCCCTGGGTGTCGAAGTCCACGCCGATGCCGTTGCCGCGTGTGGGATAGCGGCCGGCCTGGGTCAACGTGCCATCAGCCGCTCGATTGAAGGCGACGACTTCATTGTTGCCGGCCCTGTTCGTCATCGCGAACACCGCGCCAGGCGTGCTGAATTGAGCGTGGCCGTCCGTCGCCGTCCCCATGGCGGCCAGCAGCACGAGAGCACTTGCGGCGAGTTTTCTAAGACCGGTAAGCATGTGGTCCTCCCATTCTTGCACAGTGATTGAGCATCAGGTTGAGGCGGGAAAGAAACTCCGGCGGAGCTACGTGTCAGGCGCGCTGCTTGCGCCGTGTCGCGGCAGATGCGCCGAGCCACATAAGTCCAGTCGACAGCATCACCAAGCCGCCTGGTTCCGGAACTGATGTCCGGCTGCCTCCCTGGATGAAGACGGCCGAATCCAGATTTCCGTCCAAGGCGTCGGCGATTGCCAATTGGATCGTGTTCACCGCCGTGGTGGACACGTTCGCCGTTGCGGTTAGAAGTACGGTCACACCACCATAATTGAACGGTGTGGATGGGTCTGAGTATTGCGTGAACAAATTGGCATTCACACCAGCATTGATGCTGTTGATCGAGACCGGCGTGGTCGTGCCAGGAACCAGCGCGATATTCACCCCATTCACAAAGATGCCGAACGCGTCACTGAAACCGCCGATAAAGGCCGGGTACTCAGCCGACGCAAACGCATAGTTGAGGAGCAGGGTCGGGTTCGTGCTTGTGAATTGGAACGTCAGCAGATCAGCATCGAACGTGCTGGTCCCACTGATCGCTGAGAGCTGTGGGCTTCCGCTTCCAGATAAATCACCGCTCGGGCCGCCGATGTAATTGCCAACGGCTGCCGATGCCACTCCGGTCGAGAGGATAATCCCAGACGGAATGGAGTATTGGCCCGGATTGCCACCCGTTTGTATATATGGACCGGAATTGAAACCCGTGAAAACGCCGGATTGGCCGGGTTGCGAACTGAGAGTAGGTGTCCCGACGATGGTGACGCCGGGTCCCAGGATGGCTTGGGCCAGGGTTGCGGCGTCGTCGGTCAGGTTCACCATCAGCGCAGCCGTCGCGGGATGAGAAGCGCCCAACGCACCAAGGGCAACGACGGCGAGCGCCGTGCGGCTCAATCGGAACTTCATCGACGTCCTCCAAAGCTGGCCGCCTGACTTCTTCGGTCCGACGGGCCATAGATCACAAGATGTTTGAACCTTCGTGCCGGCTGCTCAACGATCGGCTTGCACCACATTGAAGCGTAAGCAATCCGGCACGGATACGCGCTGGAGTCTCACGATGCTGCGCGGGTCTCATGAATCGCCGGCGGCTCCACTGCATCCACCAGCCCGGTTGCTGGAAACATCATGGTCTCGCCTGCTAAGGGTCTGAGCCGAAACAATCGAATCGCGATTGTGGGTAGGAATCGGTCTGTGGGTTGTACTAGCCTGAACGTGTGATCGACCCTACTGCCATCAAAGCTCGTTTCGAGGCACTCGCCCCGTTCCTTGGGGAACGCGACCGGCGGCTTTGGGCAGCCAGCGACAGCGTGTTGCACGGACCTGGAGAGCGGACGCAGTCACCCCAACCCCGTCTGGGGTCAGGCGATGCGGACGTAGTTCGGGCGTCCAAGCTCCACCATGCGATTGAGCGCACGGGCGGCGACGTTCACCTCGGTCGCCCGGCGGTCATCCGTGCGCGAGCGCAGTGCGTCCCCGATTACCTGCTTGAACCGGCCGATCGCCGCC
>JBBSIT010000050.1:0-12629 GCA_038231995.1 Acetobacterales bacterium
ACCACGCCGGCGGCATCGCCGCGCTGCGCCAGGCGGACCGCCTGCTCGATGCTCGCGATCACGGCGGGGGCATTGCGCGCGTCCGGGCGGCCCGGCGTCGCTGGGACCGTGAGCGGAACGCGCAGCACCGGAAGCGCACTGGCGAAGTCGGCCTCGGACGGGTGGCTGACGAGCTGGAGCGGCACGCCGGGGTCGATGGCGGCGAGGCGCTCCGGGTCGTCGAGCGCTGCGAACGCCGGACCGGAGCGATGCAGCAGGCGCCATGCCCGGAGCATGATCTCGCCGCCGATGCCGGCGGGGTCGCCCATGGTCAGCGCGAGCATGGCCGGGTCAGCCGGCCGCGGACGCTGCCTTGGCCACGTGGAACACCGGCTCGTGCCGCACGGGGAAGTTCACGGAGTTGGCGATGAAGCACTTGGCGTTGGCCTCGGCGTGCAGCGCGCGGGCGCGGTCGAGGTCCGCGCCGGGCGCCAGGGTGATCTCGGGTTGCAGCACGACGCCCTCGAACGCGCCCTCGCCACTGGGCTGCTCGATCATGCTACCCTCGGCGATGTCCTGATAAGCCTCGACGACGATGCCGTTGACCGAGCACAAATGCAGGTACCACAGCATGTGGCAGGAACTCAGCGAGGCGACGAGCATCTCCTCGGGGTTGTAGCGCGCGGGGTCGCCGCGGAACGCGGGGTCCGACGAGGCAGGGATCGGCGGCTTGCCCATCGCCGTGACCTCATGCGTCCGCTTGTAGGCGCGATACGCCGAGGTGCCGGAGCCGGTGTTGCCGGTCCAGGTGACTGTCACGACGTAGGAGTGGTCCGTGTGATCCGGGGTGACCATGGGCGGCGTCCTCAGATGTGCAGCGCGCGGCCGTCGACGGCCAGGGCCGCCTCCTTGACCGCCTCGCTGAGGCTGGGATGGGCGTGGCAGGTGCGCGCCACGTCCTCAGCGCTGGCGCCGAACTCCATGGCGGTCGCCAGCTCCGCGATCAGGGTGCCGGCGTCGGGGCCGATGATGTGGGCGCCCAGGATGCGGTCGGTCGCCTTGTCCGCGAGGATCTTCACGAAGCCGTCGGTGCTGCCCATCGCCCGGGCGCGGCCGTTGGCGGTAAAGGGGAATTTTCCGACGTTGTAGGCGACGCCCTGCTGCTTGAGGCCTTCCTCGGTCTGGCCGATGCTCGCGACCTCGGGCCAGGTGTACACCACGCCGGGGATCACGTCGTAGTTGACGTGGCCGGCCTGCCCGGCAATCCGCTCGGCCAGCGCCACGCCCTCCTCCTCCGCCTTGTGGGCGAGCATGGGGCCGGTGATGACGTCGCCGATGGCGTAGATGCCGGGCACATTGGTGGCGTAATGCGCATCGACCTGCACGCGGCCACGGTCATCCAGCGCCACGCCGGCCTCCTCCAGCCCGAGCCCGGCCGTGTAGGCGCGGCGGCCGATGGCGACCAGCACCACGTCCGCCTTGATCTCCTCGGCCTCGCCGCCCTTGGCGGGTTCGACCGTGAGCGTCACGCCATCATTGCCGCGGCGCGCGCCGGTAACTTTCGTGCCGAGGCGGAACTTGATGCCCTGCTTGCCCAGCACGCGCTCGAACGTCTTGGCGACCTCGGCGTCCATGCCGGGCACGAGGCGGTCGAGGTACTCGATCACGGTGACGTCGGCGCCGAGGCGCTTCCAGACGCTGCCGAGCTCCAGGCCGATATAGCCGCCGCCGATGACGGCGAGGCGGCCCGGCACGTGGTCCAGCTCCAGCGCGCCGGTGCTGGTGACGATGGCCTGCTCGTCGATCTCGACGCCGGGCAGGGTCAGGCTCTCGCTGCCGGTGGCGATGACGATGTGCTTGGCGTCGTATTCCGTGCCGTCCACATCGACCTTGCCGGGAGCGGTGATCCGGCCAGCGCCCTTGAGCCAGGCGACCTTGTTCTTCTTGAACAGGAACTCGACGCCCTTGACGTTGGCGCTCACTACGCCGTCCTTGCGCGCCATCATGCGGGCGAGGTCGAGCTTGACGCCCTCGACGATCACGCCGTGCTCGGCGAAGGAGTGCGCCGCCTCCTCGAAGTTCTCGGAGGATTGCAGCAGCGCCTTGGACGGAATGCAGCCGATGTTCAGGCAGGTGCCGCCGAGGGTCTCGCGGCGCTCCACGCAGGCGGTGCGCAGGCCGAGCTGGGCGCAGCGGATGGCGCAGACGTAGCCGCCGGGCCCGCCGCCGATGACGATAACGTCGTAGCTCTCGCTCATGGCGGTCCCCTACAGGTCCAGCAGCAGGCGGCGCGGGTCCTCGACGCCTTCCTTGACGCGGACGAGGAAGGAGACGGCCTCCTTGCCGTCCACGATCCGGTGGTCGTACGACACGGCGAGGTACATCATCGGGCGTATCTCGACCCGGCCGGCGATGGCCACCGGGCGCTCCTGGATCTTGTGCATGCCGAGGATGGCGGATTGCGGGGCGTTCAGGATCGGCGTGCTCATCAGGCTGCCGTAGACGCCGCCGTTGGTGATGGTGAAGGTGCCGCCGGAGAGCTCGTCGAGCTTGAGCTGCCCGTCCCGCGCGCGGCGGCCGAAGTCGCCGATGGCGCGCTCGATGCCGGCGAAGCCGAGCTGGCCTGCGTCGCGCAGCACGGGGACGACGAGGCCGTTCGGCCCGCCGACCGCGATGCCCATGTGGACGAAGTTCTTGTAGACGATCTCGTCGCCGTCGATCTCGGCGTTGACGGCCGGGAACTCCTTGAGCGCCACGACGCAGGCGCGCACGAAGAATGACATGAAGCCGAGCCGCACGCCGCCGTGGCGCTTCTCGAACGCCTCCTTGTACTCGCTGCGCAGCGCCATCACGGCCGACATGTCCACCTCGTTGAAGGTGGTCAGCATGGCCGCGGTGTTCTGCGCCTCCTTCAGCCGGGCGGCGATGGTGCGGCGCAGCCGCGTCATCTTGACGCGTTCCTCGCGCGGGTCCTGCTGGCGCGGCGCCTTGGCGACCGGTGCGGGCGCCGCTGGCGCGGGGCGGTCGATGAACGCCAGCACGTCGCCCTTCGTGACCCGGCCGTCCTTGCCGGTGCCGGCGCCGAGCTGCGCGGCATCCAGGCCCTTCTCCTCCATCATCTTGGCGGCCGCAGGCATCGGCGCGTGCGCCGCCACGTCGGCCGGCGGGGTGGCGGGGCGGGACACCGGGCCGGACGGGCGCGGCGGCGGGTTCACGCCGGCGCCGGGGTTCGCGGCGGGCGCCGTTGCCGTCGCGGTGGCCGAAGGCGTGGGCGTCGCGGCCGGGGCAGGCGCTATCGGCTCGGCAGCCTTGGCGGGTGCGGGCGCAGCAGCAGGCTTGGCAGGCGCGGGCGCGCTCGCGGCGCCGCCGGCCTCGACCGTGCCCAGCACGGCGCCGACCGAGACCTCCCCGCCCTCCTCGACCGCGATCTGGCCGAGCGTGCCGGCGGCGGGGGCGTTGACCTCGACCGTGACCTTGTCCGTCTCCAGCTCGACCAGCGCCTCGTCGGCCGCGACCGCCTCGCCGGCCTTCTTCAGCCAGCGCGCCACGGTGGCGGTGCTGACGCTCTCGCCCAAGCTGGGGACCTTGATCTCGGTGGCCATGAGGCTTCCTCTAGTCCTTTATCAGTTGAGGCCGAGCGCCGAGCGGACGAGCGCTGCCTGCTCCGCCGCGTGGGTGCGGGCGAGGCCGGTCGCCGGGCTGGCGGCGGCCACGCGGCCCACGTAGATCGGCCGCCGCGGCTTCCCGCCATTGGCCGCCAGCACCGCCTCGATCCGGCGGTCCACGAAGCACCAGGCGCCCATGTTCTCCGGCTCCTCCTGGCACCACACGATCTCCGCGTTGACGTAGGGCGACAGCGTCGCGCCCAGCGTGCGCTCGGGGAACGGGTACATCTGCTCCAGCCGGATAATCGCCACGTCCTGCACGCCCTTGTCGCGCCGCTCGGCCAGCAGGTCGTAATACACCTTGCCCGTGCAGATCACGACGCGCTTGACCGCGGCCGGTTCGGCGATGGCGTCGGTCTCGGGGATGACGAACTGGAACCGGCTGCCCTCGGCCATGTCGGCGAGCGGGCTCACCGCCAGCTTGTGCCGCAGCAGGCTCTTGGGCGTCATGATGACCAGCGGCTTGCGGAAGTTGCGCTTGAGCTGCCGGCGGAGCGCGTGGAAGTAGTTCGCCGGCGTGGTCAGGTTGCACACCGACATGTTGCGCTCGGCGCAGAGCTGCAAGTAGCGCTCCAGCCGGGCGGAGGAGTGCTCCGGCCCCTGTCCCTCGTAGCCGTGCGGCAGCAGCAGGGTGAGCCCGGACATGCGGAGCCACTTGGTCTCGCCGCTGGCCAGGAACTGGTCGATGATGACCTGCGCGCCGTTGGCGAAGTCGCCGAACTGCGCCTCCCACAGCACGAGCGTCCTAGGGTCGGCCAGGGTGTAGCCGTACTCGAAGCCCAGCACGCCCTGCTCGGACAGCAGCGAGTTGTAGATCTCGATCTTGGCCTGGCCCGGCGCGATGTTGTTGAGCGGCACGTACTCGTTCTGGTTCGTCTGGTCGATCAGCACCGCGTGGCGCTGGCTGAACGTGCCGCGCTGGGTGTCCTCGCCGGACAGGCGGACGCGGTGGCCTTCCAGCAGCAGGGAGCCGAACGCCAGCGCCTCGCCGGTGGCCCAATCGACGCCCTCGCCGCTCTCGATCATGCCGCGCTTGGCCTCGAGCTGGCGGGCGATCTTGGGGTTCAGGTCGAAGCCCTCGGGCGGCGTGTAGAGCGCCCGGCCCACCTGCCGCAGCACGTCGGCGGGAACGGCCGTCGCGTCCTCCTGCAGCTCGTCCTTCCGGTCCGTCTGCTTCAGCCCGGACCAGTGACCCTCCAGCCAATCCGCCTTGTTCGGCTTGTAGCCCTGGGCGGCCTGATAGGCGGCCTCGAGCGTCTCGGCGAAGCTGTCCCACATCCGCTTCGCCTCCTCCGCGGGCACGCTGCCCTCGGCGGCCAGGCGCTCGGCATAGAGGGTGCGGGTCGTCGGCCGCTCCTTGATCGCCCTGTACATGATCGGCTGGGTGAAGGCCGGCTCGTCCGTCTCGTTGTGGCCGTGCCGGCGGTAGCAGACGATGTCGAGCACGATGTCGATGCCGAACTCCTGGCGGAACTCGGCGCAGAACCGGGCGCAGAACATCACCGCCTCCGGCTCGTCGCCGTTCACATGCAGGATCGGGCACTGCACGGCCTTCGCCACGTCTGTGCAATAAAGCCCCGAGTATGCGTGGGCGGGCACCGTCGTGAAGCCGATCTGGTTGTTGACGATCAGGTGGATCGTGCCGCCGGTGCGGTAGCCGATGAGCTGGCTCATCGCGAGCGTCTCATACACCAGGCCCTGCCCGGCGAATGCCGCGTCCCCGTGCATGAGGATGCCCATGACGGACCGGCGGAGCTTGGTGTCGCCCGCCATGTCCTGCCGGGCGCGGACCTTGCCGACCACGACCGGGTCCACCGCTTCCAGGTGCGAGGGGTTGGGCTGCAACGAGATGTGCACGCTGTGCCCGTTCAGGTCCACGTCGGTGCTGGTGCCGAGATGGTACTTCACGTCGCCCGAGCCCTGCACGTCGTCGGGCTTGAAGCTCTCGCCGCTGAACTCGCTGAAGATCTGGGTGAACGGCTTGCGCACCACGTTGACCAGCGTGTTGAGCCGGCCGCGATGCGGCATGCCGATGGCGATCTCGTTCACGCCGGCGCCGGCCGCCACGTCGATGATGGTGTGCAGCGCGGGGATCGTGACCTCGGCGCCTTCGAGGCCGAACCGCTTGGTGCCGACGTAGCGCTTCTGGCAGAACGCCTCGAAGCCCTCGGCCTCGGTGAGCTGGCGCAGGATCGTGCGCTTGGCGTCCACGTCGAACTCGCTGGACCAGGGGGCGCCCTCGATGCGCCGCTGGATCCAGGCCTTCTGCGCGGGGTCCTGGATGTGCATGAACTCGACGCCGATCGGGCCGCAGTAGCTGGCGCGCACGACGCCGATGATCTCGCGCACCGTCGCGGTCTCGCGGCCGAGCACGTGGTCGATGAAGATGGGCCGGTCGAGGTCGGCCGGCGTGAAGCCGTAGGTCGCCGGGTCGAGCTCCGGGTGGGGCTTGGGGACTTGCAGTCCGAGCGGGTCGAGCCGGGCCTCCAGGTGGCCGCGCACGCGGTAGGCACGGATCAGCATCAGGGCGCGCAGGCTGTCGAGCGCCGCGGCGCGGACCTGCTCGGCGGAGGCGGCGCCGGCGGGCGCGGCCTTGCCGGCGGGCTTGCCAGCGGGTTTGGCAGCCTCGCTCTCGCCCACCTCGAAGCGGCGCGGCGCCCAGGACGCGCCGGTCGCGTCCATCAGCACGGACCGCGCCTCGTCGTTCAAGGCGCCGAACAGCTCGGCGAAGCTGGGGTCCACGCTGCCGGGGTTCGCGACCCAGCGGGCGTAGAGATCAGCGATGAATGCGGCGTTGGCGCCGCTGAAGGCGGAGGCGAGCAGGTCTACGCCGGGCATGGAACGTTCCCCTCTGGACCGGGCGGGGATGCTTCGTCCCCGTCTTGATTAACATGGGCATCCCCGCAGTGTTGCAGGTCCGTCGCCAGGGATGCCAGGGTTGCGTGAACGGCGGGTGAATGGGGCGGGATCAGCGATTGAGCGCCATCACCATCGTGCTGCCGAGTGCTGCCGGGCTCTCCGCCACGTGGATGCCGGCCTCGCGCATCGCCTCGAACTTCGCCGCCGCCGTGTCCCGCCCGCCGCTGATGACGGCGCCGGCATGGCCCATCCGGCGGCCCGGCGGGGCGGTGGCGCCGGCGATGAAGCCGACCACGGGCTTGCGCGTGCCGCTGGCGGCGATGAACTCGGCGGCGAGGATCTCGCTCTGGCCGCCGATCTCGCCGATCATAACGATGCTCTCGGTCTCGGGGTCGTCGAGGAACATCTGCAGCACCTCGATGAAGTCGGTGCCCTTCACCGGGTCGCCGCCGATGCCGACGCAGCTGCTCTGGCCGAGGCCGGCGGCCGTGGTCTGGCTCACCGCCTCGTAGGTCAGGGTGCCGGAGCGGCTGACGATGCCGACCGTGCCGCGCCGGTGGATGTGGCCCGGCATGATGCCGATCTTGCAGGCCTCGGGCGTGATGACGCCGGGGCAGTTGGGACCGATCAGGCGGGACCCGCTGCCGTCCAGCGCGCGCTTGACGCGCACCATGTCCAGCACCGGGATGCCCTCGGTGATGCAGACGATGAGCGGGATGCCGGCGTCGATCGCCTCCAGGATGGCGTCGGCCGCGAAGGGCGGGGGCACGTAGATGCCGCTGGCGGTCGCCCCGGTCGCCTCGCGGGCTTCCGCCACGGTGTCGAACACGGGGAGGTCGAGGTGGCGGGTGCCGCCCTTGCCCGGCGTCACGCCGCCGACGACCTTGGTGCCGTAGGCGATGGCCTGCTCGGAGTGAAAGGTGCCCTGGGCGCCGGTGAAGCCCTGGGTGATGACGCGGGTGTTGGCGTCGACGAGGACGGCCATTATGCGGCTTCCTTCACGGCGCGGACGACCTTCTCGGCGGCGTCGGCCAGGTTGTCGGCGCTGAGGATCGGCAGGCCCGACTTCGCCAGGATCTCCTTGCCCAGCTCCACGTTGGTGCCCTCCAGCCGCACCACCAGCGGCACGCTCAGCGACACTTCGCGCGCCGCCGCGATCACGCCCTCGGCGATCACGTCGCAGCGCATGATGCCGCCGAAGATGTTGACCAGGATGCCCTCGACGTTCGGGTCCGACAGGATGATCTTGAACGCCGCCGTCACCCGCTCCTTGGTGGCGCCGCCGCCCACGTCGAGGAAGTTGGCCGGGCTGCCGCCGTAGAGCTTGATGATGTCCATGGTCGCCATCGCCAGCCCGGCGCCGTTGACCATGCAGCCGATCGTGCCGTCCAGCGCCACGTAGTTCAGGCTGTACTTGGCGGCCTCCAGCTCCTTGGGGTCCTCCTCCGCCTCGTCGCGCAGGCGGTCCAGCTCGGGGTGGCGATACAGCGCGTTGTCGTCGAAGCTCATCTTGGCGTCGAGCGCTATCACTTCGCCGGCGCCGGTCAGCACGAGCGGGTTGATCTCGACGATGGCGCAGTCGAGCTTGACGAACGCCTCGTAGAGCGCTGCGACGAAGCGGCCGAACTCGGCGACCTGCTTGCCCTCCAGCCCGAGCCCGAAAGCGAGCTTGCGGGCGTGGAACGGGGAGAGGCCGGACGCCGGGTCGATGGCGACGCGCAGGATCTTGTCGGGCGAGTGCTCGGCGACCTCCTCGATCTCCATGCCGCCCTCGGTGGACGCCATGACCAGCACGCGGCCGCTGTCGCGGTCCACCAGCAGCGAGAGGTAGAGCTCGCGCTTGATGTCGGCGCCGGCCTCCACGAACACCCGGCTGACCAGGCGCCCGGCCGGGCCGGTCTGCTTGGTCACGAGCGTGTTGCCGATCATCGCCTCGGCCGCCTGGCGCGCCTCCGCCGGCGACTTCGCGAGCCGCACGCCGCCCTGCCCCTCTGGGTCGTTCGCGAAGCGCCCGGCGCCGCGGCCGCCGGCATGGATCTGCGACTTCACGACATACACGGGGCCGGGCAGCTTGACCGCGGCCTGCTCCGCCTCCTCCGGCGTCCAGGCCACATGGCCCTCCAGCACGGGCACGCCGTAGCCGCGCAACAGCTCCTTGGCCTGGTACTCGTGGATGTTCACGCTCTCACCCCACCAGCTTGCGCGAGGCGTCGATCAGCTTGCGGACCGAGGCGCAGCTCTTGTCGAACGCCGCCTGCTCGTCCGGGCTCAGCTCGATCTCGACGATCCGCTCCACGCCGCCGGCGCCGATCACGACGGGCACGCCGACATAGAGGTCCCGCACGCCGTACTGGCCCTCGAGGTAAGCGGCGCAGGGCAGCACGCGGCGCTTGTCCCGCAGGTAGCTCTCGGCCATCGCGATGGCGCTCGCGGCCGGGGCGTAGAAGGCGCTGCCCCGCTCCAGCAGCTTGACGATCTCGCCGCCGCCGTTCGCGGTTCGCGTCACGATGGCGTCGATCTTGTCCTGCGTCGTCCAGCCCATGCGCACCAGGTCCGGCACGGGGATGCCGGCGACCGTGCTGTAGCGCACCAGCGGCACCATCGTGTCGCCGTGGCCGCCGAGCACGAAAGCCGTCACGTCCTCGACCGAGACGTTGAACTCGTGCGCCAGGAACAGGCGGAAGCGCGAGCTGTCCAGCACGCCCGCCATGCCGACCACCTTGTGCGGCGGCAGGCCGGATTTCTGCTGCATCACCCACACCATCGCGTCGAGCGGGTTGGTGATGACGATGACGAACGCGTCGGGGCAGTGGGTCTTGATGCCCTCGGCCACGGTGGCGATCACCTCGGCGTTCTTGGCCACCAGGTCGTCGCGGCTCATGCCGGGCTGGCGGGGGAAGCCGGCGGTGACGATCACCACGTCGGCGCCGGCGATCGCGCTGTAGTCGCTGCCGCCGGTCATGTGGCTGTCGAATCCGTCCACCGGGCCGGACTGCATGATGTCGAGCGCCTTGCCGGCCGCGACGCTGCCGAACACGTCGAACAGGGTGACGTCGCCCAGCTCCTTGAGCCCGATCAGGTGGGCGAGCGTGCCGCCGATGTTGCCGGCGCCGATCAGGGCGATCTTGTTGCGTGCCATGTGTGGGAAGTCCTCTCGGAGGCAGGGCGCCGTCCCAGCCGGGGGCGCCCAGCCGTCCGGACGGCGCGCGTCAGTTAGCCCATCCGCCCCGGGCTGGCAACTCGCCTGCCCCGGGCGGGCCGCTTGCCTGCCCCGGGCTGCTACTCCGGCTGCCCCAGCTCCGTCGTCCTGTAGAACGCGCTCACGTCGAACTCGGCGCCCACGCTGTCCAGCCGCACGCGGCCGCCCGGAGGTGCGATCCGCTCGAAGTCGGCCGGCCAGGCGCCGTCGGGCAAACGGCGCAGCAGCTCGGCGCCGATCTCGAGCGACTGCACGACCAGTACCTCCTGCACGGACGGGATCGTCGTGTAGGCCCAGACATTGGACCAGGTCTCGGCCTCGTTGCTCGGCGACAGGATCTCGATGACCAGCACCGGCTCGGCCATCAGCCGCTCGCGCGGGTCGTTGCGCCGGCAGGTCACGGCGAGGTCGGGCACCCGCACGTTCCAGGCCGCGCGAACCCTGGGCGTCACGCCCGGCGTCATGACGACGCGGCACGGCAGGCCGCGGTCGAGCAGGTGGTTGCGCAACAGACCACCGATCTCGCTCTGGATGGAGCCATGCGTGTCCGACGCGGGCGCCATCGCGACCGGTTCGCCGTCGATGAGCTGCCAGATGGCGCCGGTCGGGTCCGCCGGCCAGGCCAGGAACTCGGCCACCGTCATCCGCGAGACCAACGGCGTCTTGGGGAGCGCGACGTTCATTCCTTAGCTTATCACCGCTCGATCAAGCGCGACAATGAATGTCCGGCTCAGCAACCAGCGCCGCCAGCCGCTTGGGCGCGATCAGCCGGTAGCTGCGCCGGACCAGGGCGGCGACCTCGTCCCAGTCTGGTCCGCCGTCGAGCCGCATGCCGATCCAGCCCTTCGGCCCGACATAGGGCGGCACGAAGAAGCGCGCCGGGTCGGCGCCGACCAGCACGGCCTGGCTGCCGAGCGGCGCCTTGCACCAGAGCGAGACCCGGCCGTCCCCGCGCTTCTCCATGGCGAAGATGCGGTCGCGCACCCGGAAGGTCGGGTCGCCCCATGCCTGCTTCTCCACCGCCTCGGGCAGCGAGAGGCAGATCGCGCGCAGGCTGTCGATCGGCGGCTCGCTCAGCCCCGCACCGCCTTCTCCAGCTCCGCCTTGCTCATGCGCGAGCGGCCTTTCACGCCCTTGCGCGTCGCCTCCTCGTAGAGCTGCGCCTTGGTGCCGCCGCCCTCGTTGCGCGCCTGCGCCGTCCGGCCGGCGCGCTCCCCGGCCTTGGTCCGCGCGAGCCGGCGCCGGTTCTCCGCCGGCGATTGCTGGTTCGACGCGCCCGCCTCGCTCAGGGCGATGGCGATGGCCTGCTTGGGGTTGCGCACCTTGCCGCCGTGGCCACGCTCCAGCTCGCCGTGCTTGAACTCGTGCATGACGCGCTCGACCGTCTCGCGCTGCGCCTTGGTCTCCTTGGCCATGCCTGCCCTCCTGTTCCGGGTGCCGAACGCTCCTACGGCTCGCGCAGGGCGGAGGTTCCCTGCGGCTAGGTCAGGTGCGGCAGCGACAGGTAGGCCTGGCTCTGCATCTCCTCCAGGCGGGAGGCCGTGCGCTCGAAGGCTTGGGCGCCCTCGCCGCGCTCGTAGAGCTGGTCCGGCTGCGCCTCGGCGCTCGCTACCAGCTTGACCCGGTGGTCATATAACGCATCCACCAGCACGATGAAGCGCCGGGCCACGTCGTAGTTGGCCGGACTGAGGCGGGGAACTCCGTCCAGCACGAGTGCGTGATAGTGCGTCGCCAGCGCGAGGTAGTCGCCCGCCCCCAGCGCCGTGCCGCAGAGCGCATCGAAGTCGAACCGGGCCACCCCGGTGGCCGCCATCGGCACCGTCAGCGTGCGGCCCATCACCGTCAGCCGCTCCGGCTTGGGCGCCGTGCCGTGGGTCAGCGCCGCGAAGGCCTGGTCCAGCGCGCGGTCCGCGCGGGCGTCCGCCGGCACGTGCCAGGTCGGCATGCCGCGCAGGCGCTGGCGGCGCCAGTCCCGCCCGCCCTCCAGCACCAGCACGTCCAGGTGCTGCTGGATCAGCTCGATGAACGGCAGGAACGCGTCGCGGCCGGGCTGGCCGCGGAACAGGTCGTCCGGCCTTGTGTTGCTGGTGGCCACCACCACGACTCCGCGGGCGAACAGGGCCTGGAACAGCCGGCCGAGGATCATGGCGTCGGCCACGTCGTTGACCTGGAACTCGTCGAAGCACAGCAGCGCGGCTTCGGCGGCGATGCGGTCGGCCAGCGGCGGGATCGGGTCGTCCCCGTCCGGGTTGGAGCACTTCCAGGCGTGGATGCGCGCGTGCGCCTCCTGCATGAAGCGGTGGAAATGGATGCGCCGCTTGCGCCGCACGTCGGCCGTGTCGAAGAACAGGTCCATCAGCATGGACTTGCCGCGCCCTACTTGGCCTACGAGGTAGAGCCCGTGCGGCCGGTCCTCGGGGATGTCGTCGGCCAGCTTGCGGCCGAGCAGGCGGGCGAAGAAGCCCTGCGCGGGCGGCTCGGGCGGCGGGTCGTAGCCGCGCAGGTTGGCCCAGAGCGCCTGCAGCCGCTCGGCCGCGAGCGCCTGGGCGGGGTCGGTCGTCAGCTCGCCGGCCCGGAGACGGGCGCGGTAGGCGGCCAGCGGCCCGGCCGGCGCACCCGGGACAGCGGCTTCCAACCCGGGCGTTTCAACGGCTGCGCTCATGCAGAGTTACCACATATCAACGAATAGAGAGCATGTAACCAAGAAGCTGGTTGACACGTTGGTTTGCCAGTAGGTTGCGAGTCGGAGAGGAGACGTGCTGTGAGGATCGCGCTGCTGGCCGCCATGATGACGCTTCCGATGGGTTTCGCCGCTCAGGCGTTCGAGCATCGCGCGCCCATTGCCCAGCCGTTGTATGCCTGCGCGCAGCGGGGCCTCACGCGCGTGGCGAGCGTTGATGTGAACCCAGGCCGGTGCTGCGAGGGGC
>JBBSIT010000051.1:0-12590 GCA_038231995.1 Acetobacterales bacterium
AGTCCGTAAGCGCTTCTTCGATCTTGCGTCCGCGCTCGATGCTGAACTTGCGGGTAGCCCGTCGTAGGTCCGTTCCCCTTGCAGCCACTCGAACTGACCCGCTATCCGCCCTCGCGTCAGGTTAGCAGGGGGCTGGCGCGCGCGAGAAGTTGACGGCCGCCTCCGCGTGATCCACGCGCAGGAAAGTCTCGTATGGCCGGTCGAACATCGCCAGCAGCCCGGCCGGCAGGCGGAAACCGGCGGGATCGTCGCTGATGAGGTCGGAATACTGCGAGGCGTGGGCCGCGATGGCCCGGCGCTTCGCCGGCAAATGCCGGTCCATCCGCAGCCGCCAGCCCGCCGGCGCCGGACCGGGCAGGTCGGCGTCGTCTGGCAGGGTCCAGCCCCACACGGGATAGGCGAGGTGCCGCACCCCGGCCAGGCACGCGGCCGCGGCCGCCATCAGGTGCGCGGCCTCGTGGTCGCAATGGGGGTCCCACCGCCAGGGCGCCAGCAACAGGCCGCATCCGTCGCACTGGGCGGCGATGGTCCGCACCGCGTTGTCGAACACGGCGCCGGAGGTCGGGGCGGCCGTGTCGGGCAGATCGAGGAAGCCGATGCGATGCGGCGGCAGGCCGAGGATGGCCACCGCGTCGCGCGCCTCCTGCTGCCGCAGCGCGCGCAGCCGGGCCGGCGGGAACAGGCGGGAGTTCTGATGCGAGCCGGCGCCGTCGGTCAGCACCAGCACGTGGGGCGGCTGCCCCCGCGCGCAGGCCTCGGCGATGAAGCCGCCGCAGCCGAGGCTCTCGTCGTCCGCGTGCGGCGCCAGCAGCAGCGCCGTCTCGCCGCCGTCGATCGCGTCGAGGTCCGCGACGGGCAGCGCGCGCATGGCCGCGAGCGCGTCGGCTGCGCGCATCAGACGGGCCGCTCCAACATGTGCGCCGCGGCCTCGGTGAGCACCGCGTCGGGCGCGGGCTGGCGCAGGTCGGTGCCGAGATCGCGCGCCAGGCGCTCCACCGGGTTCGGTTTGATGAACGCGGCGAGGCCGAGCGAGCGCTGCACGTGCCGCAGGGCGTCCAGGACCGCGGCCTCGACCGCGATGCGCGCCAGGTTGACGTAGGCGATGCGGTCCGCGGCGGGCGCCGTCTCCCCCTCCGCGTGCTCGGCGGCGCGGCGGGTCCAGAGCCGCGCCGTCTCCAGCGCGATCCAGGCCAGGCCGAAGCGCTCCTGTTGCAGCGGAACCGTATGGTGGCCGCGGTGGACGAGCTGGCCGCGCGCGGCCTCGATCAGCGCCTCGAGCCCGCCCAGCGTCGCGGCGGTGGTGCGCCAGGCGCCGGTGGAGAGGTCGGGCTCGCGGAGGTAGTCGCCGGGTCCGCCCAGCAACGCGCCGGCGTCGAGGCGCAGGCCGTCGAAGCGCACCGCGCCGGTCGCGCTGGCCCGCATGCCCTGCAGGCCGCGCAGGGGCGTGGCGCGCTCGGCGCCGTCCAGGAGGAGGATCGCCATGCGTGCGGCGCCGCCGGTCTCGACCGTGACGATTGCGCGCGTGGCAAACCCGGCGCCGGAGCAGGGCGCCTTGCGTCCGTGCAATGCGCCGTCATGCAGCGTGAGCGGCTCGTCGGGCGGGTCCGTCACCCACAGGGCGAACAGGTGTCCGTCGCTTGCGTCCTGTGCGGCTGCGGCGGCCTGGGCTGGCGTGCCGTAGCGGATGATGAGCCGAATGGCGTTGACGTGGGCCTCGAACAGGCGGGCGACCGCGAGGTGGCCGCGGCCGATCAGCCGCAGCATGTCGAGCAGCACGAGGGCTCCGTCCGGCTCGGTGCCGGCGCCGAGGCCGCCGAGGGGGCGGGGCAGGGGGGCGGCGAGCGCGCCGATGCTGCGGAGGTCGGCGATGTCGTCCGCCGGGAATGCCTCGCCGGCGTCCAACGCCTCGGCGCGGCGCTGCATGCCGGGGACGAGGTGCGACAAGGCAGCGAGCAGGGCGGACGCGTCCATGACCCGGCGCGGCCGCTACTCCGCCGGGGCGCCCACCTTGGTTGCCAGCGATGGCATCCGCGCCGTGCGCTTGGGCGAGAGCCAGGCCTGCAGCCGGTCCAGGTAGAGATAGACCACCGGCGTCGTGTAGAGCGTGAGAAGCTGGCTCAGGATCAGGCCGCCGACCATCGCGAAGCCGAGCGGCCGGCGCAGCTCCGACCCGGCGCCGGTGCCGAGCATCAGCGGCAGCCGGCTCAGCATCGCCGCCATGGTCGTCATCAGGATCGGGCGGAAGCGCATGAGGCAGGCCTGACGGATGGCATCCAGCGGCGCCGCCCCGTCGCGCCGTTCCGCATTGATGGCGAAATCCACCATCATGATGCCGTTCTTCTTGACGATGCCGATCAGGAGGATGATGCCGATCAGTGCGATCACCGAC
The DNA here is from genome assembly GCA_038231995.1 of Acetobacterales bacterium. Taxonomy (GTDB): domain Bacteria; phylum Pseudomonadota; class Alphaproteobacteria; order Acetobacterales; family Acetobacteraceae; genus JBBSIT01. Next base: position 2,390 of record JBBSIT010000051.1, read on the forward strand.
AGGTCGTAGCCCGCGACCATCAGCATCAGCAGCGCGCCAACGCCGGCGGAGGGCAGCGTGGACAGGATGGTGATCGGCAGGATGTAGCTCTCGTACAGGATGCCGAGGATGATGTAGACGGCGATGAGCGCCGCCGCGATCAGGTAGGGCTGGGTGCTGAGCGAGGACTGGAAGGCCTGCGCGGTGCCCTGGAACGCGCCGCGCAGCGTCACGGGCGTGCCGACGTCCGCCATGGCCGCGTTGATCGCCTCGACCGCCTGGCCGAGCGCTGCGCCGGGCGCCAGGTTGAAGCTGATCGTCACGGCCGGGAACTGGCTCTGGTGGCTGATCGAGAGCGGCACCACGGGGCGGGTGTCGAGCGTGACGAAGGTGGAGAGCGGCACCGCCGTGCCGTCGCGCGCCTTGACGTAGAGCTTGTCCAGCGTCGCGAGGTCGCCCTGCATCGCGGACGGGACCTCCAGGACCACCTTGTAGGAGTTGACCTGGGTGAAGTACTGCGCGACCTGCCGCTGGCCGAACGCGTCATAGAGCGTGTCGTCGATCACCTGCGGCTGGATGCCGTAGCGCGCGGCACGGTCGCGGTCGATGGTCAGCGTCGCTGTGGTGCCGGCCATCTGCTGATCCGTCGCGAGGTCGCGCAGCAGCGGGATCTCGCGCATGCGGGCCAGCACCTTCGGCGCCCATTCATACAGCTCGTGGATGTCCGAGTCCTGCAGGGTGTACTGGTACTGCGTGCGGGCCAGCCGGCCGCCCACGTTGATGTCCTGCGCCGCCTGGAAATAGACGTTCATGCCCTCCAGGCGCTGCACCCGGGGGCGTAACCGGGCGATGATCTCCTGCGCGGTCGCTTTCCGCTCCGCGAACGGCTTGAGCGTGATCCACAGGCGGCCGTTGTTGCCGGTCTGCCCGCCCAGGCCGGCGCCGACGGAGGAGGAGATGGCCAGCACGTCCGGGTCCTGCATGACGAGCTCGGCCGCGGCCTGCTGGCGGCGGGACATCTCGGCGAACGACACGTCCTGCCCGGTCTCGGTGATGCCGAGCATCACGCCGGTGTCCTGCGGCGGGAAGAAGCCCTTCGGGATCTGGATGTAGAGATAGGCCGTGAGGGCCATGGTGGCGAAGAACACCATCAGCGTGATGAACTGGAAGCGCAACGCCACGTCCAGCGTGCGGCGGTAGCCCGCGAGAAGCCCGTCGAAGAACCGCTCCATCATGCGGTAGAGCAGGCCGTGCCCGCCCGTGTGACGCTTGAGGAACCGCGCGCACATCATGGGCGTGAGCGTCAGCGATACGAAGGCGGACATCACCACCGCGATGCTCACCGTCATGGCGAACTCACGGAACAGCCGGCCGACGATGCCGCCCATCAGCAGCAGCGGGATGAACACCGCGATCAGCGACATGCTGATCGAGATGATGGTGAAGCCGATCTCGCCGGCGCCTTTCAGCGCGGCTTCCATCGGGTCCATCCCGTCCTCGATGTGCCGGAAGATGTTCTCCAGCATGACGATGGCGTCATCGACCACGAAGCCGACCGCGATGGTGAGCGCCATAAGGCTCAAATTGTTGAGACTATAGCCCAGCAGGTACATCACCGCGAACGTGCCGACGAGCGCGAGCGGCACCGTGATGCTCGGGATGACCGTCGCCCAGACATTCCGCAGGAACAGGAAAATGACCATGACGACGAGGGCGATGGACAGCAGCAGGGTGAACTGAACCTCATGCACCGAGGCGCGGATCGTCACCGTCCGGTCCACGATGGTATCGACGTTCACCGAGGGCGGGATCATCTCGCGCAGGCGGGGCAGCGTCTCCTTGATCCGGTCCACCGTCTCGATCACGTTGGCGCCGGGCTGCTTGAAGATAAAGAGCTGGATGCCGCGCTTGCCGTTCTGCCAGCCGGCCAGCCGGGCATTCTCCGGCCCGTCCACTGCCTGGCCGACGTCGCGCACCCGGACCGGCGCGCCGTTGCGATACGCCAGGATGACGTCGTTGAACTCCGCCGCCTTGGTCAACTGGTCGTTGGCGTAGATGGCGAAGGCCCGCTGCGGCCCATCCACCGTGCCCTTGGGCGCCTCGACCGTCGCCGTCACCAGCGTCTGCCGCACGTCCTCCAGCGTCATGCCCGCCGCCGCCAGCCGCGCCGGGTCGATCTGCACGCGGATCGCGCGCTTCTGCTCGCCGCCGATCGACACCTGCGACACCCCGGCGATCTGCGAGATCTGCTGGCTCAGGATGTTGTCGGCGTAGTCGTTGACGTCGATCAACGGCAGCAGGTCGGACTGCACCGCCAGGATCAGGACTGGGCTGTCGGCCGGGTTCACCTTCCGGAAGGTCGGCGGGTTGGGCAGGTTGCGCGGCAGGTCGCCGCCCGCGTTGTTGATCCCGGCCTGGATGTCCAGCGCGGCCGCGTCGATGTTCCGGTCCAGCTCGAACTGGACCGTGATCTGCGTCGAGCCCTGGACGCTTACCGACGTCATCTGCGAGATGCCGGCGACCTGGCTAAACTGCCGCTCCAGCGGCTGCGCGACGGTCGAGGCCATGGTCTCGGGGCTGGCGCCCGGCAGCTTTCCCGTCACCTGGATCGTCGGGAACTCCACACGCGGGAGCGGCGCCACCGGGAGCAGCGGATAGGCCGCCATGCCGATCAGCAGCAGGGCCGCCATCAGCAGCGAGGTTGCGACAGGACGGCGGATGAAGGGGGACGAGAGGCTCATGCCGGCGTGTTGAACCTTTCGAACTAAACCGCGTCCAGTTTGGATAGCATAGTGCCGTTTCCCTGGTCGCCGCACCATTCAGGGGAGAGCCTCTCCTAACCCTCCTACCGGCAGCGCTCAGGACCACGGGTTTCAAACTGGACGGGGTTTAACTCAGGAAGCCGGCTTCTGCTCAGTCGCCGCCACGCGGGTGCCGTTGCTGAGGCGCGACTGCCCGGCGACGACGACGCGCTCCGTCCCGCTCAACCCATGCCCAACCACGGCAACCTTGCCGTCGTCCTGCTCGACCTCGACCGGCTGGACCCCAACCGTCCCGTCCGGCTTGACCACGAAGACATACAGCCCAGCGACCCCGCGCTGGATCGCCACGGACGGCACGGTGGGGACGTCCCGCCTGATATCAAGCTGCAGGTGCACGTTGACGAATTGGCCCGGCCACAGCGCGCTGTCCAGGTTCGGCGCCGAGGCCTTCAGCCGGATGGTTCCGGTCGCCGGGTCGATCGCGCTGTCGATGGTCAGCAGCTCCCCCTCCGCCAGCTTGGTCTTGTCGTCCGAGTTGTACATCAGCACCGGCAAGGCGTCGCGGCGCATGGCGGCCTGTATCTTCGGCATCAGATCTTGCGTCAGGGTGAACAGCACCGCGATCGGCCGTATCTGCGACACGGTGACGATGCCGGCCGCGGCCGGGTCGGCTGCGCGGATGATGTTGCCGGGATCGATCTGCCGCAACCCCACGCGGCCGTCGATCGGCGAGGTGAGCTGCGTGAAGCTTACGTTGAGCTGCGCTGCAGCGATCGCGGCGTCGTCGCCCTTCACCGCCGCTTCCAGCTGAGCCGCCGCGGCGCGCGCCGTGTCCAGCCGCTGACGCGACGCATTCTGGCTCTGGACCAATTGCGAGTAGCGATCCAGGTCCAGCCGGGCGGCCGTGAACTGCGCCTCGTTCGCCAGCTTGCGCGCCAATGCCTGGTCCAGCGCCGCCACGTAGGGCCGCGGGTCGATGACCGCCAGCAGGTCCCCCCGCTTCACCTCCTGGCCCTCGGTGAACAGCACCTTGTCCAGCGTGCCGTCGACGCGGGCACGCACCACGACCGTCTGCCACGCCTGCACGGTGCCGATGCCGCGCGCCAGCACCGGCACGTCCTGCCGCGCGACCGGCGCCACCGTCACCGGCACGCCCTGGCCCTGCTGCGCCATGGCGCCCGGCACGCACGCAGCCATGACGGCCGCTGCGATCGCCAGTGTCCGGAGCGCGAGCATCAGGGGCACGGCAGTCTGTCCGCGGTTGGCCATTGGGGGATAGTGGGCCGATCCAGTCTCAAATTCCAGCTCTCAGTCGCCAAACGAGAAGCAATCTGCTCGTATCGCGCCGGCGCCAAGTCCCGGGTCACGGCCGCCCGGGCGGCAGGAGCTGCACGGCAAGGCGCCCAGGGCTGGCGCGGTCGGCGCCGCCGCCTGGACTGAACCCGGGACCGGGCAGGGCGATGATGAGCGCCGTGGAACCGCCGGCCATCGCGATCGTGGCGCCAGAGGCCGGGACGACGCCTGGGCGGATGGGTCCGTCGCCGAAGAGGAGGGACTCGGCCTCGCCGGGTCGCATGGTTCGTGCCCGCCCGTTCGGCCACGCGGCGAGCACCTTCGCGGCGTAGCCTTCCCCAAGTTCGGGCGTCAGGGAGTGATAGCCGGCGACCGTGCGCGGCCACGTCCCAGTCTGCGCGAGCAGCTGGTTGAGGAAGCGCGCGGCATAGTTCGCATTCAGCACCGGGTCGAACGCGTCGTCGAGGCTCGCGAACGCGGACGGGTGGTGCGCCAGGTTGACCTGCATGCAGCCCACGTCGATCGACCTGATGCCGCGAGCCTGCAGCGCCTGCACGGCCGCGACCGCCTCGGCCTTGGTCTCGAAATACTGCCCGACCCCCTCGGCGTTGATCGTCCAGGGCCAGGGGCCGGTCTGCCCGGCGGCATCGCGCCGGCCGCTCTCGACCATGCCGATCGCCGCCATCAACCGGTCCGGCACCCGAGCCGCCCGCTCCGCCGCCGTGATCGCGGCGCGGCAGAGCGCGAAGGGAGTAGCAGGCTGGAGCGGACTGGCCTTGGAAGTCCATGTCATGGCCAAGGTAAGGAGGATTGTCAGGACGAGCCGCATGCGGTCCCTCTAAAGCGGTTTCGCCCTGACCGGACGCGCTCTTGCGTTCGGTCAGGGTGAGTAACCGCGTGAAACAAAGGCTAGGGTGGGCTCACCCTGCGTGAGGCCACCCTAGCACGGGAATGGCCCCTGAACGCTGAAAACCATCGAGTGTTCACGACACTGCGAGGGCATGCCGCTCACCAATATGCGATTGCTGCACTGCAAAAAAAGGCTTGCTGACCGGTTCCCTGTTGCATACATTCTCGGAGCGGCGCCGGTCATGCCGACGCCGTATCTTGGACGTTTCCTCCCTAAACTTGGCGGTGCCGCAAGGCGCCGCCTTTTTTACTGCCGCAGGAGCGCGGGCGCCTCGGCCGCGAGCCGGCCGACGAGCGCGGTGAGATGGCGCTGCACCGATATGAAGTCCGGCCGCTTCTCGATCCGCGCCTCGTCCATGTAAAGCCTGCGCGATATCTCGATCTGCAAGGCGTGCACGCCCTCGCGCGGCCGCCCGTAATGCCGGGTCACGAAGCCGCCGGCATAGGGATCGTTCCGGCGGACCTGGTAGCCGAGATCGGACAGCACCGTCTCGACCAGCCGCGTCACCCGCGGCGCGCAGGCCGTGCCGTGCGCGTCGCCGAGGACGAAGTCCGCGGGCCGCCCGGTGGCCGGGGTCTGCGCCGGCATCGAGTGGCAGTCGATCAGCAGGCACGCGCCGTGCTCCGCGCGCATCTCATCGAGCAGGCGGGCTAGCTCCGCGTGATAGGGTGCCCAGCACGAGCGGATGCGGTCCTCGGCATCGGTGAACCGCAGCTTGTGCCGGTAGATCGCCTCGCCCGAGGCGACGACGCGGGCGATGGTGCCGAGTCCCGCGCTGACGCGGGCGCTCGTGGTGTTGACCCAGGCGGGCAGGCTATCGTCGAACATCGCCGGGTCGAGTTCCCAGGCCTCCCGGTTCGGGTCGCAGTAGGCGCGGGGGAACGTCGCCGCGATCAGCGGCGCGCCGCAGCTCGGCGCCGACGCGAACAGCTCATCCACGAAGCTGTCCTCGCTGCGGCGCAGGGCGAGGGCATCGAGCCGCGCCGCCGCCAGGAACGACGGGGGGTAGTCCCGGCCGGAATGCGGCGAGGCGAACACGAGCGGCGCGGTCTGCCGCCGGGGCGACAGCACGATGTAGGGCGGCCCATGCTGGAGGAGGGATGTCGGCAACGGCTGGTCCATGCGCCGTATTGAAGCCGCGCAGGCCGGCGCTGTCACCCTATGTTGGGCATCCGGAGCGGCCCGCTCACGGCTTTCTGCGGAAAGGCCGAGTGCCGCCACCGGGCGCGCCAGCAATTCTTTCAAGGCATGATCCTGTAATCATTGAGGAATGGGGCCGGCGCGCGCAGCCAGGACGGCCCTTGCGCCGCGACCTGCCTCGGGCTAGGAACGCGCGGGATGGGCGGTTAGCTCAGCGGTAGAGCATCGTGTTGACATCGCGAGGGTCACAGGTTCAATCCCTGTACCGCCCACCACTCCCCATTCTCCTGAGTCCATGACAGCAGGATGGCAGCGGCTGCTCGCAGGCGTCGTCCGTGCGCCGGCTTCGCAGCCTGTGTCATGGAAGCTTCATAAATCTGCAATGGAACAGTCCCCGTTGCTCACTAGGTTCCGCTTGCCAGCGGCCTGCCGCCTGGCCGCTGCGCCCCGGCACTGCCCTTGGAGGACTCCATGAAGCTCACCCGCATCGCGTTGGCCGCAGCCGCGGCCGGACTGCTGTCCGGCATCGCCGCGCCGTCCCACGCGCAGCAGATCACCGGCGCCGGGGCCTCGTTCCCCAACCCGGTCTATCAGAAGTGGGGCGAGGCCGCGCAGAAGGCGATCGGCATCCAACTGAACTACCAATCGGTCGGGTCGGGCGCAGGCCAGACGCAGATCAAGAACCGCACGGTCGATTTCGGCGCGTCCGACGCCCCGATGGCCGACGCGCAGCTCAAGGAAGCCAACCTGCTGCAGTTCCCATCCGTCATGGGCGCAGTGGTCGCGATCGTGAACGTGCCCGGCGTCGCCGACAACCAGCTCAAGCTGACCGGCGAGATGCTCGCCGACATCTATTTGGGTAAGGTCACGAAATGGAACGACCCCAAGCTCGTCGCGCTGAACCCGGGTGTGAGCCTGCCCAACCTGGCGGTAGCACCCGTGTATCGCGCGGATGGCTCCGGCACGACGTTCGTGTGGGTGTCCTACCTCGCGGCGGTCTCGCCGGAGTGGAAGAGCAAGGTCGGCGTCGGCACCTCCGTGCGCTTCCCCGCCGGCAACGGCGCGCGCGGGAACGAGGGCGTGGCCGGCCTGGTGCGCAACACGCGCGGCGCGATCGGCTACGTCGAGAACGCCTACGCGACCCAGAGCACGCTCGTCTCGACGCAGATCCGCAACAAGGCCGGCAACTTCGTCAGCCCGACCGCCGAGTCGTTCGTTGCCGCGGCGCAGAACGCGGACTGGTCCACGCCGAACTTCGCGGCCAGCCTGATCGATCAGCAGGGTGCGACAAGCTGGCCGATCGTGTCGCCGACCTTCATCCTGCTGCCCAAGGACTCCAAGGAGCCGGCCAGCACCGCGGCGGTGATGAAGTTCTTCGATTGGGCCTACCGCAACGGCGACGCCATCGCGCGCGAGATCGAGTACATCCCGTTGCCCGAGAGCGTGCAGACCGCCGTGCGCGCCGCCTGGAAGACCGAGGTCAAGGGACCGGACGGCCAGCCGATCGCGATGCAGTAGCGAAAGCCACGCCCTCACGTGAGCGGAAACATCGTGCAGCAGGCTGTCTCCGCAGCTCTCCCCGCCCGCGCCGTGCCGCGGCGCCGGGTCGGCGGCGTCTCGGGCGACCGCGTGTTCGAGTGGCTGTGCCGGGCCACGGGGGTGTTCGTGCTGGTCCTGCTCGGCGCGATCATCGTCGAGCTGTTCGTGGGCGCGCTTCCGGCCTTCCGGCAGTTCGGCGTCGCCTTCGTCTGGACCGAGCTGTGGGACCCGGTGACCGAGGAGTTCGGCGCGCTGGTGCCTTTGTACGGCACGATCGTCACGTCGGTGCTGGCGCTGGTGATGGCCGTGCCGGTCGCCTTCGGCATCGCCTTCTTCCTGACCGAGCTGTCGCCGGACTGGCTGCGCCGGCCCATCGGCACCGCGGTCGAGCTGCTGGCGGCAGTGCCCAGCATCATCTACGGCATGTGGGGCTTCTTCGTGATCGTGCCGGTCATGGCGCAGGTGGTGCAGACCGCCATCATCGATACCATCGGCGAACTGCCCGGCATCGGCTTCCTGTTCGCCGGGGCGCCGTTCGGCACCGGCATCTTCACGGCCGCGCTGATCCTCGCGATCATGATTATTCCTTTCATTTCCGCAACGATGCGCGACGTGTTCAACACCGTGCCGCCGGTTTACAAGGAGAGCGCCTACGCTGTCGGCGCGACCCGGTGGGAGGTGATGTGGAACATCGTGCTGCCCTACACGCGGCAATCCGTGGTCGGCGGCATCATGCTGGGCCTCGGCCGCGCGCTGGGCGAGACGCTCGCCGTCACCTTCGTGATCGGCAACGCCAACCGCATCAGCACCAGCATCTTCGGGCCGGGCAACACCATCGCGTCCCTCGTGGCGCTGGAGTTCGGCGAGGCGGGGGCGGGCAGCCTGAAGCTCTCAGCGCTGCTGGCGCTCGGCTTCATCCTGTTCGTCCTCTCCTTCATCGTGCTCGCGATCTCACGGCTGCTGCTGCGGCCACGCGCTGGGAGCGCCGCGACATGAGCGGCGTCACCCTCCAGCTCGGCGGAACGCCGGCTAAGAACCCCAAGGTCGCAGCCCGCCTCGGCCGACGCCGGCGCCGGACCGACACGCTCATGACTGCCGCGGCGGTCGCGTGCACCGTGTTCGGCCTGCTGTTCCTCGCCTCGATCCTGCTGACCCTGCTGGTGCGCGGGACCGGCGCGCTGAGCCTCGGCGTGTTCACCGACGTGACCCGGCCGCCCGGGTCGCACGGCGGCCTGCTCAACGCCATCGTCGGCACCGCCATCCAGGTCGGGCTCGGCACCCTGATCGGCACGCCGATCGGCATCCTGGTCGGCACCTATCTCGCGGAATACGCCCGCAACTCCCGCCTCGGCAACGCGGTGCGCTTCGTGTCGGACGTGCTGCTGTCCGCGCCCAGCATCCTCATCGGCCTGTTCGTCTATCAGCTCATGGTGCTGCCGTTCGGCGGCTTCTCCGGCATCGCCGGCGCCGTGGCGCTCGCCGTGATAATCATCCCGATCGTGGTCCGCACCACCGAGGACATGCTGCAACTCATCCCGGACACCTTGCGCGAGGCGGTCATGGGCCTCGGCTCGCCGAAATGGAAGATGATCACGCTGATCTGCTACCGCGCCGTCATGTCCGGGCTGATCACCGGCGTGCTGCTCGGCGTGGCCCGCATCGCCGGCGAGACGGCGCCGCTGCTGTTCACCTCGCTCGGCAACCTCACCTGGTCCACCGATCTCACCCAGGCGATGTCGAGCCTGCCCGTCACCATCTACGCCTACGCCGGGTCGCCGTACGAGGACTGGATCGCGCTGGCCTGGACCGGCGCGCTGATCATCACCGCCAGCGTCCTGCTGCTCAACATCGTCGCGCGCGTAGTGCTGCGCAGGTCCTAGGAATGCCATGAGCCAGAGCGCCACCACCAACGACCCGGCGCGCCAGCAGGCCGCCATCGGCGCCATGCGCGCCCGCTCGGGCGAGAGCCTGAACCCGCCCCGCATCGCGATCCGCAACCTCGATTTCTTCTACGGCGCCCACCAGGCGCTGAAGGGCGTCAACCTCGATCTGCCCGACCGCCAGGTCACCGGCATGATCGGCCCGAGCGGCTGCGGCAAATCGACCCTGCTCCGGGTGCTCAACCGCATGTACAGCCTCTATCCCGGCCAGCGCGCCGAGGGCGAGGTCCTGATGGACGGCCAGAACCTTATCGCCCCCGACATCGACACGAACGTGCTGCGCAGCCAGGTCGGCATGGTGTTCCAGAAGCCGACGCCGTTCCCCATGACGATCTACGAGAACATCGACTTCGGGGTGAAGCTGCACGAGCGCCTGCGCAAGTCCGAGATGGACGAGCGGGTCGAGTGGTCGCTGACCCGCGCTGCCCTCTGGGGCGAGGTGAAGGACCGCCTCAACACTTCCGCAATGGGCCTCTCCGGCGGCCAGCAGCAGCGCCTCTGCATCGCCCGCACCATCGCCGTCCGCCCCGAGGTGATCCTGCTCGACGAGCCCACCAGCGCGCTCGATCCCGCCGGGCGTCGGACGGTGCGCGCGCTGCGGGAGGAGCTGCGCGGGCGCGGCGTGGCGGTGCTGCTGA
>JBBSIT010000052.1:0-12584 GCA_038231995.1 Acetobacterales bacterium
CGGAGCTGAAGCTGCCCGGCGCGCGCGGGGCAGAATGCGTCCTAGTCGTTGAGGACGACCTGGACGTTCTAGCCTACGCTGTCGACGCTCTCGAAACCCTTGGATATCGCGTCGTAGGCGCGAAGGATGCCTCATCGGCGCTGATGGCCCTTGAAGGACATCCCGACGTCACGTTGCTGTTCACTGACGTCGAATTACCCGGACTGAACGGGCAGGAATTGGTGGAGGAGGCCACGCGACGGTGGCCGGATCTGGCCGTGCTCTACACCACCGGCTATACGGCCAATGCCGTCGTGCACCGCGGCATCGTCGACCGGGAGGTCAGGTCGCTCAACAAGCCCTTCACTCTTGCTGAGTTGGCAACGACTGTGCGTGAGATACTAGACGGCAAGGTCATCGAAGCCGTCCTGCGACACCATGATGATGATCGACCCCCACTGGGTGGTCCGGGGTGAATGTTAGTTCAGCGCGATGGTCGAGGGCGAGCCGATCTCGCCGAACACCATCTGGACGCCCTGGGCGATGCGCTGGGAGCCTTTCTGCACCGTCACCTGCGGCTTCTCGCTGTCGTCCCAGGTGATCTCGATCGGAACGCCGTTGATCCTGTACGCGCGCTCCTCCAAGGCGGCCTCGACGCCCCGGCGCATGTCCGCGCCGATGATGGCGAGCGGCCCTGACAGCCCGATGATGGCCGCGATCTTGAACGCGGGCGGCGGTTCGGCCGCCATGGCGCCTTACGTGAGGGCGGCGCCGATCATGCCGGCGCCGGCGATTGCCGCGACGAGCCCTCGCATCATCCTCATTTGCCTCCCCCTGCCGCCCTCTGGCGCGACGTTGCTGGAAGTTTATTGACTCCATCAGATACGTGTCAACACTGACCGGTTCCAAAATAAACCAGCGAGTGAGACCTGGGGGAGGACATTCATGTCGGACCGCGAGACCTCATCGAGCACGCCCATGGTGGACGCCGCGAGCCGGGTGGATGCTGTCGTCGTGGGCGCCGGCTTCGCCGGGCTGTACGCGCTCTACAAGCTTCGCGAGCTGGGGATGACGGCGCGCGCCTATGAGGCGGGGCGTGATGTCGGCGGCGTCTGTTACTGGAACCGGTATCCGGGCGCGCGCTGCGACGTGGAGAGCATGCAGTATTCCTACTCGTTCTTGGAAGAGCTGCAGCAGGACTGGGTGTGGACGGAGCGGTTCGCGCCGCAGCCGGAGATCCTGAGCTACATCAACCACGTCGCCGACCGGTTCGACCTGAAGCGCGACATCCAGTTCGAGACGCGCGTCACGGCCGCGCAGTTCGACGAGGCGACGAATCTCTGGGAGGTCCGGACCGACCGCGGCGACCGGGTCGCGGCGCGGTTCTGCATCATGGCCACCGGGCCGCTCTCGTCCGCGAGGGTGCCGGACCTGCCGGGCCTGGGGACATTCGCGGGCGAGTGGTATCATACGGGCGACTGGCCGCATGAGGGGGTCGATTTCCGGGGCCGCCGCGTCGCCGTCATTGGCACGGGGTCGTCGGGCATCCAGGCGATCCCGGTGGTCGCACGGGACGCGGCGCACGTCGTCGTCTTCCAGCGCACCCCGAACTTCGTCATCCCCGCCCGGAACAAGAGGCTGGACGCCGCGGCCGAGCGTTACTGGAAGGACAACTACCCCGAGCACCGGAGAACGGCGCGCGAGGTCGGCACCTTCTACGAGTTCAGCGACAAGGGGGCGCTCGACGTCCCGGGCCAGGAGCGGCAGCGCGAGTACGAGCGGCGCTGGCAGGAGGGCGGGGTCAATTTCGTCCACTCCTACAAGGACATCTACCTGGACAAGGCGGCCAACGACACGGCGGCCGACTTCGTGCGCGCCCGCATCCGCGCGATCGTCCGCGATCCCGCCGTCGCCGAGGCGCTCTCGCCCAAGGACCATCCGCTGGGCACGAAGCGGATCTGCGTGGGCAGCGACTACTACGAGGCGTTCAATCGCGAGAACGTAACCCTCGTCAACCTGCGGGAGGAGCCGATCGAGGAGATCACTCCGGCCGGCGTGCGGACAAGCAAGGCCGAATACGCGGCCGACACCCTGCTGCTGGCGACCGGCTACGACGCGCTCACGGGCGCCCTCCTGCGGATCGACATCCGCGGCCGGGCTAGCCAGACGCTGCAGGACAAATGGTCGGGCGGCCCGCGAAACTATCTCGGCCTGATGACGGCCGGGTTCCCGAACCTGTTCATCATCACCGGACCCTGCAGCCCGTCCGTGCTCGTGAACATGATCATCGGGATCGAGCAGCATGTGGACTGGATCATGGACTGCATCCGCCACCTGCGCGGCAGAGGCGTGGACACGATCGAGGCGACCGTCGCGGCGGAGGACCAGTGGGTCCGGCACGTCAATGCGGAAGCCGACCTGACGCTCTTTCCGCAGGCGAACTCCTGGTATCTCGGGGCCAACATCCCGGGCAAGGCCAGGGTCTTCATGCCCTATGTGGGCGGGATCGGACGTTACAGGAAGAAATGCGACGAGGTGGCGGCCCGGGGCTACGAGGGCTTCGCGCTCGGGTCCGCCATGCCGGCGGAGAGCGTCGCCGGCGAGGTCGCGGCCCGCGCCACGGCATAGATAGGGGCGGCGACGCCGCTACGGTCGATCCTGTTGCCGCGTCCGCATGGGCAGCGGCATGCGGACGCCGACAGTTCTGCCGCCGCGAGCGGTTGCAGGCACGCTCAATCAGCGGCCTGACCGTACACTTGCTCCGCCATGCGCTCGGGAGTCCGAACCGGCAGCGGCGTCGCAGCCCCCGTCTCTGCCGTCCCGGCGTTCCGATACATGTAGTCACGCGTGATCGGCACCGTATCGACGCGCTTGGCGAGCTGCAGCTGGAACACCATGAGGCTGCCGTGCCGGAACCCCATCTCGCACGCAGCCAAGTAGAACTCCCACATGCGGCAGAACGTCTCGTCGTAGGCGGCGGCCACGGCCGGCCGCTGGTCCGCGAACCGCTGCTGCCACTCCCGCAGCGTCTCGGCGTAGTGCAGGCGCAGGATCTCCACATCCGTGACCCAGAGCCCGGCTCGCTCGATCGCCGGCAGGACCTCGGAGAGAGCAGGGACATAGCTGCCGGGAAAGATGAACTTGCGGACCCAGGCATTGGTGGAACCCGGTCCGTCCATGCGGCCGATCGAGTGGAGCAGCATGACGCCGTCGTCGGTCAGCAATCGCGCGATCTTATCGAAGAATTCCTGGTAGTGAGGCGTGCCGACGTGCTCGAACATGCCCACGGAGACGATGCGCTCGAACGGCCCGGCAACATCGCGATAGTCCTGCAGGGCGAAACTGACCCTTTGGTCGAGCCCGGCCTCTGCTGCACGCCGGCGCGCAACCGATAGCTGCTCGCGGGAGAGCGTGACCCCCGTGACCTGGCCGGCGCCCCGACGGCCGAGCGACAGCGCGAGCCCGCCCCAACCGCAGCCGATGTCGAGCACGCGCTCCTCTTGCCGAAGCAGGAGCTTCGCTGCGATGTGATCCTTCTTGGCCTGCTGCGCTTCCTCCAATGTTGCGTCGGGCGCGGCGAAGTAGGCACAGGAGTACTGACGGTCGTCGTCGAGGAACCGGCGATAGAGCTCATCGGACAGGTCGTAGTGATGCGCCACGTTGCGCTGGGCATTACGGCGAGAGTTCCGCTGCTGCAGCTGGCGAAGCGCTCGGTGCGTGAGGCGGCCAAAACGCCCCTGCACGGGCGCCGACGCGACGCTGCGAAAATTGAGGAAGCAGATCTCCAGGAAGTCGCGAAGGCTGCCGCGCTCGATGACGAGGGAGCCATCCATGTAGGCCTCGCCGAGATGGTCGTCAGGGCGCAGCGCCAACTTCCAGGCGGTGCTCCGGTCGCGGATGCGTACCGTCACGTCCAGTTGCGGCCGGTGCGGGTCATAGGTCCCGAATGTGAGATCAGTTGCTGCGAGACCGCGGACGACGAGCCTGCCGATACGAATATGTCTGGCGAATTTACGCCGCAGCATTGTCTGCTCCTGGTATTTCTGGAGGTTCAGGCGTGCCGGTCGCCAGCACGCCCAAGCGGGTCAGCGCCGTTGGTCAGGTGACGATGGGCGCCCGCCGCTCCTCAGCCGCGCCAGGGATGGCGGGAGGCTCGAACAGGGGGCTGCCGCAGGCCGCAGGCGTCCCATGGACGCGTTGCGCGTCCGGGTGCAGTCCGACGCCTGGCGCCGACGCGGGTTTGCCGAGCCGGAGACGGATGTCCCGAAGCACGTCCTTGACCGCTAGCGAGAGCGCCTCGAACCGCCGGGTATGGCCGAGCACATAGCCGGCTCGGGCGATCTCGCTCGGGCCGATGCGCGAGCCGGGCACCGTGGTTCCGACGTCGCAGAACCGGTCAAGGAGGTCGATGCCCTTGGCCCAGTACCACGCGCCGGTGTCGGCTGAGGCGGCCGATGTCGCGTACAGGGCAAGGAGCTTCGCCGCGATGATGGCAGTCCCGTTATGTGCGCGGGCATCCGCACCTCGGCCCGCGTCGGCGATGAATTGGAAGATGAACTCCTGCGGCGACTGCGCGGCGCCCGCGGCATAGGCTACCCAGTCGCTGCCCAGCCGCTTCGGCAGCCAGTTGTCGGCGAGATCCTCGCGGAGCCGCGGAACGATCTCTTCGAGGAAGGCTCGCTGGACGAGCCGCGCCCTCTCAGCGTCCAACCCATCATTCGTGCCGACGATCCGTGGCGCGAAGAGCTTGAGGCGTTGCCGCTCCTGCTCAGGCATCGCGTCGTTGAGCTCGATCGCGAAGTGCCGGATGAAGGACGACGCCGTGATCGGTGCGTCGGTGTGCCGCTCTCCCGCGAGAAGAGCGACGAACGACATGACGCAGAGCCGCCCTTTCCGCCGCTGCCCCTTTCCTTGTACGAGCTGCACGCGCTCATGTACGCGCTCCAACTCTGCAAGCACGGTCATGTCTGCCTCCCTTGCCTTGTCAGTTGTTCGGTGAAGGATGCGGCTATTGCGGTCGACTGAAGGCTGCCACGCGAGGACCGGTCAGCGTATCGCGCGTAGTCCTCCAAGTCCGGAAGATACCGCGACGTTCCAGCCGCGTGGTTCAAATCGAGGAGAGCAAGAATGAAGAAGGTCTGGAACACGTGCAAGCTCCCACTGCCCGCGGTCGGCAGTAGGAGTCACCAGCCCAGAACGGGCGGTTGCGGAGAACGCCATCCCAAGCTCGACTGGATTGCCGGCATGTAAACAAACATCGGCGAATACTCGCCTCTTTGAGGGTACGCCTCGGAAGCAGCGATGCTCCAAAATTCAGTTACAGGTGGGCGGCCTGTCCAGTCAGTCGCGCCTTATGCCAAGTCTCTCTGACCACGATCCATGTGGATTTCACCGCATCAGAGACTTGGTTTTAGTCGCCACCCTCCGCTTCGGCCGACCACAGCGACTTGCCGGCGCGCCACACGCGGCGCATGCCCATGTGGTATTCGTACAGCTCGGGCCGGTAGAGCGCCTGGATGTATTCGATCACGCGGCCATGGGAATCGCGCACCTGGCGGCGGACGGAGAGCAGGGCGCCGCCGACCTCCATCTCCAGCGCCTGGGCCACGGCCGTGTCGGCGAGCTTGGCGGAGATCACCTGGTCGGCCCGCGAGGCGGCGTAGCCCGCATCCTCCAGCAGGGCCAGCAGCGGCCGGCGCGCGAGATCGGATCGCTCGTAGCGGCGCCCGACATCCTCTGGCACCCAGGTCGTGAGATAGGAGAACGGCGTGCCGCGGTGGCTGCGCACCCGCACGGCTTTCTGCACCACCGTGCGCGGGGGCGCCTCCAGGGCTGCGGCCACGTCGGCCGGAGCGGTGACGTAGGCGAAGCCGAGCAGCCGCACGCTGGTCTTGAGCCCCATGACGAGCAGGTTCTCGAGCAGGCCGCTGAGGTCCTGCCGGATCGGCGGCAGGTCGCCGCCGGGCTGGGCGAAGGTGCCGCTGCCGCGCCGGCGGCTGATGAGGCCCTCCTTCTCCAGCCGGTCCAGCGCGCGGCCGATCGTGATGCGCGACACGCCGAGCAGCCCGGCGAGCTCGTGCTCGCCCGGCATGGCCGCGTCCGGCTGCCACTGGCCCTCGGCGATCTGCTGGCGCAGGACGACGTAAATCCGGTGGTGGAGCGGCAGAATGCCGGCTCCCGTCTCCGCCGCGAAGCGACGTGCCGTCGATGACATGCGTTCTTCTCCAGGCCGTGCGGCGGCGCCTCAGTCTCGTCCCCGGCACATTGCAACAACAATCATCCGATCGCGTCTCCGGCCATCGACGTGGGCGACCAGTAGTGATGCGCGTATTGCAGCCGGCAGCGTTCCCTCAGCTCCCCCTCCGGCAGCCCGGTCGCCAGGCGTCCCGGCGCCATCGCGGACAGGTCCATCGAGGGCCGCCCACCCGTGATCCACTCCGCCAGCAGCGCGCCCAGCGCCGGCGCCGTGGTGAGGCCGCCGACGCAGCAGCCGCCGATCACCCACAGGCCCGGCAGACCCGGCGCCGGGCCGAGCACGTGCTCGCCGTCCGCCGTCATGGTGGGCAGCCCGCCGCGATGCTCCTGCAGGAGCGCGTCGCGGAACACCGGGAACTGCGCCTCCACGCTCCGCGCCAGGGCGCGCAGCACCTCCAGATCGAGCGGCAAGTCCTCGATGCCGAACCCGGGCGCCACCTCGGCCATGTCCATCTGCAAGGGGTCCGGCTCGTAGCCGCCGAGCATCAGGCCGCCCTTCTCCGGCCGGACATACACGTTGGCGTCGATGATCCGGGTGATCGGCTGGTCCGGCCGCACCCCCGGCAGCGGGACCGTGACCATGAGCTGATGCCGGGTCGGGACGAGGCCGACCTGGGCGCCGCCGAGGCTTGCTACCTGGCGCAGCCAGCCGCCGGCGGCGTCCACCACCACGGGCGCGCGTATCTCGCCCCGGCTCGTCCGCACGCCGGCGACGGACCCGCCCTCGGTCACGATCTCCTCGACCGGCGTATGCGGCAGCACGGCCGCGCCCAGGCGCGCGCAGGCCCGGGCGTAGCCTTCGGGAACCTGCCGCGGCTCTAGATACACGTCGGTCCGCATGTGCATCACGCCGCGCACGCCCTCGGTGCGCAGGTACGGCATCAAGCGCTGCGCCTCGTCGAGCGACACCATGCCCACGTCCAGGCCCAGCCGCCGGCCGCGCTCGACCTCCTCGTGCAGTTGCCCGGCGTGGTCCTCCCGGCGGGCGACCTTGAGGCTGCCGGGCTGGTGGAACACGAGCGGCTCGCCCGTGTCGGCCTCGAACGTCCCGATGCGGCGCACCCCTTCGGCGGCGATCCGCGTCATCGTGTCGTCCGACCGCAGCGTGCCGCTCAGCCCGGCGGCGCGCGGCGAGGTCTGCGACGCGATCGCCGCCTTGTCGAGCAGCGCCACTCGCAGCCCGGCGCGCGCGAGATGGAAGGCCGTGGCGCCGCCGAGCGCGCCGGACCCGATCACCACGGCGTCGGCCCGTCCGGGCCAGGGGGCGTCGGCCCATCCGGGCAGGGGCGCCTCGCTCATCGCGTCTCTCCTTGCAGCCGTCCGCGCGCCAGGCGCCGCTCCAGCACCCGGACGCCCTGCATCAGCGGCCAGGCCATCACCAGGTACATGCCGCCCACGAGCAGGTAGTAGTGCATCGGCAGGAAATACTCGCTGCTGAGGTCGCGCGCCCGCAGCATCAGCTCCGGCGCCGAGATGATGGAGGCGATGGAGGTGTCCTTCAGCAGCGCCACCAGGTAGTTGCCCATCGGCGGCAGCACAGCCGGCCAGGCCTGCGGCAGCACCACATGGCGCAGCACCTGCACCCGCTGCATGCCGATCGTCTGCGCCGCCTCGCGCTGGCCGGGGTCCACGGCCAGCACTCCGGCGCGATAGACCTCGGCGAGGTAGGCGCTTCCGCTCAGCCCCAACCCGATGACGGCGGCCGTGAAGGCATGCAGCGCGACGCCGAGCGGCACCAGCCCGAAGTAGATCAGGAACAGGATCGCCAGTTGCGGCACCCCGCGCATCACCTCGATATAGCCCAGCGCCAGCCGGCCCGGCAGACCCGGCGCCATGCGCGCCAGCGCCAGCGGCAAACCGAGCGCCGCGGCGATCAGGAAGGCGAGCCCCGTCATCCGCAGCGTGTCCAGCGCCGCCTGCAGCAGTTGCGGCATGCTCTCCGCAAGGATGCTCCAGCTCATCGGCGCCCGCGCCCGGCGCGCGCCTCGGCCAGCCGGGTCAGTTGCCCCAGCGGCAGGCTCATGGCGAGGTAGATCACCGCGACGGTGAGGAAGATCTGCGGGCCGAGGAAGGTGCGGTCCACCAGCTTGCGCGCCAGGAACATCAGCTCCGGCGCCGCCACGGCCGAGGCGAGGGTGCTGTCCTTCAATAGCCCAATGGCATAGTTGGCGAGCGAGGGCAGCGCCACCCGCATAGCCTGCGGCAGCACGACGATGCGCAGCACGGCGAGCCGGGTCATGCCCAGCATCTGCGCCGCCTCGGTCTGGCCGTGATGCACCGAGAGGATGCCGGCGCGGAACACCTCCGCGAGATACGCGCCGCCGTTGATGCCGAAACCGAGGATGGCGGCCTGTAGCGGCTCGAGCCGCACGCCGATTTCCACCAGGCCGAAATACAGGATGAAGAGCTGCGTCAGCACCGGCACGGCGCGGAACACGTCCACATAGACCCGCGCCGCCGCCCGCACTGCACGCGACCCGGCGCCGAGCAGCGCGCCGGCGAGCAGCCCCAGCGCCACGGCGATGAGGAACCCGCCCGCCGTTATCTCCACCGTCGTCACGGCGCCGGCCAGCAGCACCGGCAGGAACTCCCCTATCCGGCCCCAGGCGTTCAAGGCGCCTCCGTCATCGCCTGCCGATCGATCACGGCGCGCAGGAAGGCCTGGGTGCGCGGGTGCGAGGGCGAGCGGAACAGCGTCTGCGGCGGCCCTTCCTCCACGATGCGGCCGTGGTCCATGAACACCACCCGGTCCGCCACGTCCTCTGCGAAGCCCATCTCGTGCGTCACGACGAGCATGGTCATGCCCTCGCGCGCCAGGTCCCGCATCACGGCCAGGACCTCGCCGATCAGCTCCGGGTCCAGCGCCGAGGTCGCCTCGTCGAACAGCATCAGCCGCGGCTGCATGGCGAGCGATCGTGCGATGGCGACCCGCTGCTGCTGCCCGCCCGAGAGCCGCTCGGGGTAGCTGTCCGCCTTGTGCGCCAGGCCCACCTTGCGCAGCAGCTCGCGCGCCTGCGGCTCCGCCTCGGCGCGGCCGTGTCCTAGCACGCGCACCGGGCCGAGCATGACGTTCTCCAGCGCCGTGAGGTGCGGGAACAGGTTGAAGCGCTGGAACACCATGCCGATGCCCTGGCGCAGCCGGGCGATCTCTCGGTCCGTCATCGGGCGCAGGCGGCCGCCTGCCAGCACCGCGCCCACCCGCTCGCCCGCGATCTCGACGTGGCCGCTGGTCGGGCGCTCCAGGTGGGCGATGCAGCGGAGCAAGGTGGTCTTGCCGGAGCCGCTAGGGCCGATGATGGCGACGACCTCGCCGGGCTGCACCGTCAAGTCCACGTCCTGCAGCACGTCCGTCGCGCCGAACCGCTTGCCGACGCGGACGGCGCGGACGAGCGGCTCGGTCATGCGGGCTTAAGCGAAGAGCGAGGAAAAGTCCTTCGGCTTGTGCGCGCCGGCGCCTGTCAGGCCGCCGTCAGCCGTGCGGTCCACACCGATGCGCGGATTGGGGTCCGGCGGCTCCAGGTAATCGGGGTTCTTGATGCCGTATTTGCGCATCTGCTCGGCGTTGCCCCCGGTCGCCCAGAGCCACTTCACGCCGGCGTTCACGGCGTCGAACAGGTCGTGGTTCTCCTGGTTCATGCCCATGACCGTGTGCTGCTTGCTGGTGAACTGCGGGAAGGCCGGGTCCCGCTTGAGCGCGACCGTCTTCAGCCCCCAATCCGGGTTCTGCAGGATCATGTAGTCCATCAACGGCCCGTCCAGGAACGCGAAGTCCAGCCGGCCGGCCGCCACGTCGCGCACGGCGCCGTCGCTGTTGTCATAGAGCTTGACCTCCGTGGTGCCCGGCACGCGCTTCATCTCCGGCACGATCGTGAATCCCGTGACGGTGCCGATGCTGCGGCCCTTCATATCGGGAATGGTGATCGTGTCGGAGGTGACCTTGTCCCGCTTCACCGCGGCGTAGGCGGCGCCGTAGTAGATCGCGTCGGTGATGAGCAACGCCTGAGCGCGGGCGGGGGTCCAGCCCATGTTGCCCACCATGATGTCCGCTCGGCCGCTGCGGATGGACTGCACCGTGGCGGACCACTCCATCAGCGCGGACTTGAGCCCGAGCCCCAGCTTGGCCGCGATGGCGGCGACCATCTCGGCGTCCGAGCCGATCATCTTGTCGCCCTCGATGCCGACCATGGGCATCTCGCCGCTGTTGGCGACGGTGAGCACGCCGGGAGTCACGGTGCGGAAGGTGGGCCGCTGCACGGCGGCGGGCCTGCCTGCGAGCAGCGCAGCGCCCGCCCCCATCATGACGCCGCGCCGTCGCACCGGACGTGAGAGCATCGAGTCTTCCTTCCTGCCGAGGTGGCGCGATGGTGCGCCGCGATGAAAAGCTAGTGCCGCGCCGAGCGCTCCTGCAACGAGAATCGCCGCACTAGGAGCAGGTTAGGCGGGCGAGAGCGTGGTGCAGTGACCGCTGCGCGGCGAAGCGCTGGGGGTTGTAGCCCGCGGCCAGCGCTTTGGCCTGCACCAGCCGCGTCACGGCGCAGTCCGACATCAGGTCCGGGGTAAGCCCGTCCGCCTTGGTCAGCCGCCGGAACAGCAACCCTTCCATGAGTCCGGCCTGCACCACCTACAGGCTCAGCAGCACCTTGGGCCGATCGGGGCCGTCACCATCATGGCCGAGATCGGCGACCTACGCCGCTTCGACAACCCGCGCCAACTCATGAGCTATTTCGGCTCCGTGCTGGGCGAACGCTGGACCGGTAACAGCATACGCCGGCTCGGCATCACCAAGGCCGGCACCGGCCGGGTTCGGCGCACACTGATCGAGGGTGCGTGGACCTACCGCCACCTGCCCCGCACAGGACGCGACAAGCTCCTCCTGAACGAGCGTGTGTCGCCCAGCGTGCGCGACATCGCGGCCAAAGCGCAGAGCCGCCTATGCGCCGTTACCGGGTGCTGTCAGGCAAGGGCAATCAGAGCTTGATCACCGATGTCTACAGGCCCCGCCTCCTCCCCTGCGCGTCTATCCTCTCGGCCAGCGCTGATCGCGGTGGGAGACGTGCGTCCGAGCTCTTGAAGGCGGACAGAGCGTACACGGCTGCAGAGAATCCCACGCAACCCCTTTATAAGATTTTCGCCCTTTCTCGGTGGTCGGTCCGCGACCTGACGGCGCACGGTCTGGGCTACGCGGTTCTACCTGATCCCGGCCTCCTCATCACCTGATGGGGCCGATTAGGATGACCCCTGCCCTAACCTACGAGGTATGGTTTTGGTAATGGGAGCATCTGATGGATGCAACGTGAGACCCCTTGGCCCCACGTCGACCTGAGCCGCTGGGTAAACCGCTAGGGCAAGCTCCAGGTTCTCGATAAATCGCGGCCGGAAGTTGCGCAAATGCCTGGTGCCGGCGCCGAACTGAGCTTGCAGAGCCCGCCAGGAAATCGGGCACGGCTTCTCAAGCGCGTGCAGACGGTACGCGAGCCAGCAGTAGATATCCAATGCGACGGAATGCCGATTAATGGCGCGTATGGCCGCGTCCTCGACGGGCACAGGGTGATGCCGCAGCTGGTCGTAGAAGGTCTGGCTAAGTTGGACCGTTTCAACGAACCCGATGCTGCTAGAGTCCTCAGGGTCGGCGAACATCGCAGTGTCGACCACCTGTTGCTGAACTAGGCCTGATCGCCCGTTGGAACCCCGGATCTGAAACGACAGGCGGCAACGGGTGATACGTTCTGCCTGTTCCCTTACGCCTGCGATGGAGTTTCCCCCAGGTGGAATACCCATCCGGCGTAGCCAGTCCCGTAGTGACGAGCCTAGGGAAACCTCTCGACTTCCTGTTCGTAGGGCTTCGCTCTGCAGATACAGCATAATCAGCCGTGCACGGGATCCATACGGCACGCCAATATGCACCGGACCGGCAGGGGTTGGTCGCCTTCCCGGTTCCACGATCAGGGTTACGCGGTCCGTTACGACTTGCCATGCCGTGTCATCCTGCAGACGCTTGTGCGGCAAAGCCGCCTGTGCCCAACCGGAAAAAAGGTATGCGCTGCTAGAGTCCTCACTGGACATGTAGCTGACCGCTGTCTCAATGACCCTGCGATCGAGATCGAGCTGCAATGCCCTCTGATGCCCGTGCTCCATAAGGAGCTGGTGGACCGTCCCCATCCAGGGTTTCCTTCTCAAGCCGCCTCTAGTCAGCATCTAAGCAGGTCTTTGCTAGTCCGTCTCTGAGGACTCTAGCGGCCGCTGTGGGCTTCAGTTGTTGGCGAGGACTCTAGGCGCAGAGCTAGTAGTTTTTATTAAACCCCGTCCAGTTTGAAACCCGTGGTCCTGAGCGCTGCCGGTAGGAGGGTTAG
>JBBSIT010000053.1:0-12547 GCA_038231995.1 Acetobacterales bacterium
CAGCGGCCAAGTTGAGGGCCAGGTCACCCACCTCAAGCTTGTTAAACGCCAAGGCTATGGGCGAGCAAAGCTCGACCTGCTCAGGGCACGCCTGGTCCGTGCCGCATGACAACGACCTGCACCGAGCCTGCGGATGAGCCAAAGTCGCCCGCCGGAGCCGCTGGCATCACAGGCCAGGCTGGATAGCGGTCACGGAGGCCGCGATGCGGCTGCAGGTGCCGCGCCAGTGGATCAAGGGCCGGATCCGGTCCGGAGTGATCCAAACTCTCCGCGAGCCGAGCGGGCGCTACCTGATCCCGGACACGCCGGCAGCGCTCGAAGCAATCCGGGATCTGCAAGCAGGTCGGGTCGGGCGCATCGATCTGACGCCCCGTCTCAATGAGAAAGAGGAGCACTGATATGTATTGTCGCAGTAGAACCGCCGCACCCGCAGTCCGATGCACACCCGGAGCCCGAGCGAGGGCAGGTCGGCTGGGCTCCGGCGATAGCGGCTATGAACGGCACGGCTTGCGCGCCCGCAGTCAGGGCAGCGACCGCCAGGCCGGGTGCCGTGCGCGGCGATGTGGAGGAGGTCAGGACCGTCCGGCGTGATCGCCTCAACGCGGCAGCCCGGCATGGGACAAAGCTTGTTCATGCCCTGTCCTATGGGTGCCGCGGCAGCCACCCCCAAACCTCGGTGCCGAACCGCTACGATCCACGCAAAACGCGGGAGAACCACCGAAGCGGGGGAATTCCCAATCCCAGACTGCCTTACGGCTACCGAGCAATCTCGGTGCTGGAGCAAGGCTGGCCGTCCCTCGCTGCTAGGCGAGCGGGCCGCGGCGAGCCTATGATCCATGGCCGCTGAGGGCGAGGTGGGTCATGGCTTCAACGACAGGACGAGCGGCTGGGCCGCAGGCGGCCTGGCTCCTGGCGCCGGCCGCGGCGATGTTCCTGCTGTTCTTCGCCATCCCCTTCGCCACCATGGCGGTGATGAGCCTGCTGACCGCCAATCCGATGGTCCGCCCGGACGCGCATCTGACCGGCATGCATTACGAGCGGCTGTCGGGCGACGTCTACTACCTCTCGGTGCTGTGGCAGACGCTGCGGCTGGGCTTGTGGACGACGCTGCTCTCGCTGCTGCTGGGCTATCCCCTCGCTTTCCTGATGGCGCGCACGCCGAGCAAGACGACGCGCACGCTGCTGCTGATCGCGGTGCTGGCGCCCATGGTGATGGGGCTGGTGGTGCGGACCTATGCCTGGCTGGGGATATTCTCGAACCGTGGAGTGATCAACGGTACGCTGCGGGCGCTGGGGGTGATCCAGGAGCCGATCCCGATGCTGGGCAGCGAGGCGGCGGTGGTGATCGCGCTGGCGCATATCTACGTGCCTTTCATGATCCTGACGCTGACCGGGGTGATCGCGCGCATCGACCCTCGGCTGGAGGAAGCGGCGCGGGGGCTGGGGGCCGGCAAGGTCGGCGTCTTTCTGCAGGTGACGCTGCCACTCTCGGGGCCGGGCATCCTGGCGGGCAGCCTGCTGGTCTTCGCGCTGGCGATCAGCGCCTATGTCACGCCGATCATGATCGGGGGCTACGAAATCCTGACCCTGCCGATGCTGATCTTCCAGCAGGTCTCGGCGACCTTCAACCTGGGCTTCGCCGCGGCGCTCGGAGTGGTGCTGCTGGTCGTCGCGCTGCTGCTGGTGACGGCCTATAACAGGGCGATGGATCATGCGTTCCGGATCGCCGCCTGATGCGCCGGCTGTTCCTGTGGATCAACGGGGCGATTCTGATTTTCCTGCTGGCGCCGGTCCTGCTGGTGCTGGCGTTCGCGATCAACCCGGAGCCCTTCCTGGCCTTTCCGCCCTCGGGGTTCTCGCTGCGCTGGTTCGAGAAGTTCCTGAACAGCCGCGATTTCATGGCGGCCTTCGGGCTGTCCTTCGCACTGGGCGCCGCGACGGTGGTGATCGCCGGCACTATCGGCACTGCCGCGGCGCTGGCGCTGGCGCGGGGCGGGCTGCCGCAGGCGCGGTTGATCACCGCGGTGTTCCTGTCGCCGATCATGCTGCCGAGCATCCTGACGGGATTCGCGCTGTTCCAGCTCTCGATGGTGCTGGACCTGGGACGCAGCCCGCCGATGCTGCTGGCGGGGCATTGCGTCGTCGCGACGCCCTATGTCATCCGCACGGTGCTGGCGGTGCTGGCGAACTCCAACCTGTCGATCGAGGAGGCGGCGCGCAACCTCGGCGCCAGCCCGGCGACGACGTTCCGGGAAGTGACGTTGCCACTGATCCGGCCGGGCGTGATCGCGGGGGCGTTGTTCGCCTTTATCGTCAGCTTCGACCAGTTCCCGGTCTCGCTGTTCCTGGTCAGCCCGGGGCAGGAGACGCTGCCGATCGCGATGTTCAACTATCTGCGCTTCGATTTCGACGGCACCATTGCCGCCGCCAGCACGGTCTCGATCCTGCTGGCGGTGCTGCTGGTGCTGGGGATCGAGCGCAGCATCGGGCTGCAGGAATACGCCAAGCTGTGACGCCGTACAGGAGAGAGGGACTGCGATGATCAACCGCCGTTTGCTGCTGGGCTCTGCCCTGGGAACGCTGGCCATGCCCGCGATCGTGGGGGCGCAATCCGCCAACACGCTGCGCATCACCGGCTGGGGCGGCCGCTGGGGTGAGCTGATGCGCCAGGACGTGATCCCGGCCTTCGAGCGCGCGCATGATTGCCGCGTCGAGGTCGATACCGCTTTCCCCTTCGTGCCGAAGCTGATGGCCAGCCCGCGCGGCCGTCCGGTCTATGACGTGCTGCACGCCAACACCAACGAGCAGTGGGCGGTGTTCGAGCAGGGCCTGGTGGACAAGACGCCGGACCTGTCGAAGATCCCCAACGCGGCGGCAATTTACCCCTACGCGACCTCGGAGGCCATCGTCGGGGTGGTGATCTTCACCTCGGCCGTCGGCATGGCCTGGCGCAAGGACAAGGTGCAGCCTGGCCCGGCGTCGTGGAAGGACTTCTGGGACCCGCGGTTCAGCGGGCAGCGCGGCGCCTACGTGGTCCCGGCGAACTCCCTGGGGCAGTCGCTGTTCATGCTGGCGGGCAAGCTGTTCGGCTCGGGCTACCAGGACCTGGATGCGTCCTTCCGCGCGATGGAGCGGATGAAGCCGGTGCGGCTGTTCGACTTCACCGGCGGCGCCGAGAACGCGATGCTGTCGGGCGAGCTTGGATTGACGGTGCTGCACGACACCGCCGTCTACCGTCACATCGAGGACGTGCAGGTGGAATTCGTCGCACCCCCCGAGGGCGTGATGGCGCTGGAACAGGTGCTGTCGGTCACCAAGGGCACCCAGAAGGCCGAGCTTGCGAATGCCTGGATCGACTACATGTTGTCGAAGGAGATCCAGACCAAGCTGTCGACGGAGGTCTGGTACAGCCCGGTTCGCCGCGACATGGACCTGCCGCCCAAGTTCAAGGGCAAGCTGCTGACCACGCCCGAACAGGTCGGCACGCTGCTGCAGGTGCCCTGGCAGTGGTACAACAGCCAGAAGGACCGGATCGACGACAGGGTGAACCGCATCTTCCGGACTTGAAGGGCCGGCATGGCGGATAGCGTGACCCTCGCCGGCGTGACCAAGACCTTCCCCGGCGGGACGCGAGCGGTGGATGCGATCGACCTCGCGGTGGGCGCGGGGGAGTTCGTCTCGCTGCTCGGCCCCTCCGGCTGCGGCAAGACGACGACCCTGCGCATGGTGGCGGGGTTCGAGATGCCGGATGCGGGGCGGGTCTCGGTGGGCGCGCGGGACATGACGGCGCTGCCGCCGGAAGCTCGCGACATGGGCATGGTGTTCCAGAACTACGCGCTGTTCCCGCATCGCACGGTCGCTGAGAATGTCGGCTTCGGGCTGCGCATGCGGAAAGTGCCGAAGGCGGAGATCGCGCAGCGCGTGCGGGTCGCGCTGGACATGGTGCAGCTCGGCGGGCTGGATGACCGGCGGCCGGGGCAGCTTTCCGGGGGGCAGCAGCAGCGCGTGGCGCTGGCGCGGGCCATCGTGATCAACCCGACCGTGCTGCTCTGCGACGAGCCGTTGGGCGCGCTGGACAAGAAGCTGCGGCAGCAGATGCAGTTCGAGCTCAAGGCGCTGCACCGCCGGCTGGGGCTGACGCTGCTGTATGTCACGCATGACCAGGAGGAGGCGCTGACCATGTCCGACCGCATCGCGGTGATGCGGGCCGGGCGGATCGCGCAGCTGGGCCTGCCGGGGGAGATCTACGACCGGCCGCGCAGCCGCTTCGTGGCCGATTTCATCGGCGATACCAACATCCTGACCGGGCAGGCCGAGGGCGCGGCGATGCGGCTGGCCAGCGGTTGGCTGGTCCCCCTGCCCGTCTCCGCCCAGGGCAGCGTCGCCGTCGCGCTGCGGCCGGAGCGGGTGCGGTTGGTCGCGCCCAGTGCGGGGCTGGCGGACGCGGTGGTCGAGGAGAGCAACTTCCTCGGCGACTCCGTGCTGTTGCAGGCAGTGTTGCCGGACGGGCAGAAGCTGCTGGCGCGGGTGCCGCGCAGCACGGACCCTGCCTTGCTCGCCCCCGGGGCCTGCAGCGGGCTGGCCTGGGATGCCGCGGACCTGGTGCTGCTGGAGGAATGACGATGGCGCGTCTGCAGGTCCTGCTGATCGGGCAGTCGCCACGGCCGGGGTTGGAGGCGGAGATCGCTGCCGCCGCGCCTGGGTTGGACTTCGCGACCCGAGGTGCCTTGGACGGCATGACGCGGGAGGAGGTCGCCGGCATCCGGCCCAAGGACGGGCCGGACACGCTGTTCACCATCCTGCCCTCGGGCGAGAGCGTGAAAATCTCCAAGGCGGCAGCGACCGAGCGATTGGCGGTGCTGCTGGGCGGGAGCGAGGGCCCGGCGCTGCTGGCCTGCACCGGGGCGTTCAAGGGGCTGCCGGATCATCCCGGGCTGGTGCAGCCCTCGGCGGTGCTGAACGCGCTGGGCGAGGCGCTGCTGCCGCGCGGGCGGCTGGCGTTGTTCGTGCCGCTGGCGGAGCAGATCCCCACGCTGACCGGGAAGCGCCGGCGCGAGGGCCTGGTGGTCGAGGCGGTGGCGCTGGCGCCGGGCAGCGACGACGCGACCATCGACGCGGCAGCGGCGGCAATGGCGCCCTTCAGGCCCGGCCTCGTGCTGCTGGACTGCATGTCCTACACCCGCGCCGACAAGGCGCGCATCGCGCGGACGCTGTCCTGCCCGATCCTGCTCTCCATCGCCGTGGCTGCCCGCGCGGCGGCCTCCCTGCTGCCGGAGTAAAGCTCCTTGCGTGAGCTGACCATCGAGGACATCGAAGCGCTGTCGTTCGGGGCCTGGGTGCTGGGGACCGGCGGCGGCGGGTCGCCCTACCTGGCGCTGCTGAACATGCGGCAGCATTATGTCGAGGGCGTGCGGACCAGGCTGATGCCGGCCAGCGACCTGGCGGACGACGACTTGGTCGCGGTTGTGTCGAACATGGGGGCGCCGCTGGTCGGGCAGGAGCGGCTGACGGACAGCCGCAACATCGCCCGTGCCGTCGAGGTGATGGAAGATTATCTCGGGCGCCAGTTCCGCGCGGTCATGTCGGTCGAGATCGGCGGGAACAACGGGCTGCAGCCGTTGTTGGCGGCGGCGCACCTGGACCGGCCGGTGGTCGATAGCGACTGCATGGGACGCGCCTATCCCGAGGCGCAGATGACCAGCGTGGCGGTCGGCGGCCTCAAGCCCTATCCGCTGTCGCTGGTCGATCCGCGCGGAGTGGAGGGCCTGGTCACCAAGGTGCCGTCGTGGAAGTGGATGGAGCGGCTGTCGCGCAAGATGTGCGTCGAGGTCGGGTCGATCGCCGCCACCTGCAAGGCGCCTCGCACCGGGCGCGAGGTCAAGGACTGGGGCATCCACGGCACCACCACCAAGGCAATCGCACTGGGCAATGCGGTGCGCGCGGCGCAGCGGGCGCATACCGACCCGATCCAGGCGATCCTGGATGCCGAGGATGGCAAGCTGCTGTTCCGTGGCAAGGTGTCCGACATCGCCCGCCGCACGACCGAAGGCTTCTTGCGCGGGGATGCGACGTTCGACGGGCTGGAGGACTGGCGCGGCGCCAGCTGCCGGGTCGCCTTTCAGAACGAATGGGCGGTGGCCTGGATCGATGGCGAGCCGCGGGTGATGACGCCCGACCTGATCTGCGTGCTCGACACCGTGTTGGGCGAGGCGATCGGCACCGAGACGCTGCGCTATGGCCAGCGCGTTACGGTGATCGCGCTGCGGGCGCCGGAGGTCTTCCTGTCGCCGCGCGGGCTGGAGTTGGTCGGGCCGAGGGCCTTCGGGTATGACTTCGAGTTCAAGAGCGTGTTCGCGTGATGCGCATCGGGATCGACGTAGGCGGGACCAACACCGATGCGGTCCTGCTCGACGGCGCCGAGGTGGTTCTCGCGACCAAGACGCCGACCACCCCGGACGTGCTGTCCGGCGTGCGCAGGGCGCTGGAGGTGGCGGTCGCGGCGGGAGGCAATGGGGTCGATGCGGTGATGATCGGCACGACCCATTTCGTCAACGCGGTGGTGCAGCGGCGGGACCTGGCGCCGGTGGCGGCGCTGCGGCTGGGCCTGCCGGCGGCGCGCAGCTTGCCGCCCTTCTGCGACTGGCCGGAGGACCTGCGCGCCATGGTGCGCGGCCAGGTGCATATGGTCGAGGGCGGCCATGATTATGACGGCCGCCCGATCATGCCGCTGGACGAGCGGGCGGTGGCGGCGGCGGCGCGGGAGATGCGCGCCGCGGGGATCACCTGCGTCGCGGTCAGCAGCATCTTCTCGCCGCTCGATCCCTCGATGGAGCTACGGGCGGCGGAGATCATCCGGGCGGAGCACCCGGAGGCCAGCATCACGCTGTCGCACGACCTGGGGCGGATCGGGCTGTTGGAGCGGGAGAACGTGGCGCTGCTGAATGCGGCGCTGGTGCCGCTGGCGCGATGCACCATCCAAGCCTTCGAGGAGGCGTTGCGGGCGGCGGGGCTCTCCTGCGCGCTTTACGTGACGCAGAACGACGGGACGGTGATCCGGGCGGAGCTGGCGGCGCGGTTCCCGGTGCTGTCGTTCGCCTCGGGTCCGACCAACTCGATGCGCGGCGCGGCTTTCCTGACGGGGTTGCAGGATGCGCTGGTGGTCGATGTCGGCGGCACGACCAGCGATGTGGGCGCGCTCAAGGGCGGGTTCCCACGCCCGGCCAACGCGGTGGTGCAGATCGGCGGCGTGCGTACGCTGTTCCGCATGCCCGACCTGCTGTCGATCGGATTGGGCGGCGGGTCGCTGGTGGTCCGGCACCCGGAAGGCGGCGTCACGATCGGACCACGCAGCGTCGGCTTCCGGTTGCCGGAGCTGGCGCGCATCTTCGGCGGGCCGGACCTGACCAGCAGCGACATCGCGGTCGCTGCGGGGCGGCTCAGCCTGGGGGACGCCGGGCGGGTCGCCGACCTGGACGGCGGGCTGGTCGAGGCCGCCCTGGCCCGCGCCGCCGCCATGCTGGAGGAGGCAGTGGACCGCATGAAGACCGATGCCGCGCCGGTGCCGTTGCTGGCGGTGGGCGGCGGCGCCTTCCTCGTGCCCGACCACCTGCCCGGCTCCAGCGAAGTGCTGCGCCCCGCCCACGCCGCCGTCGCCAACGCGGTCGGCGCCGCCATCGCGCAGGTCAGCGGCGAGGCGGACCAGGTCTTCCAGGGGCTTAGCCGAGCCGCGGCGATCACCGAGGCGGAGGGCATCGCCCGCCGCCGGGCCGTGGAGGCCGGGGCCGCTGCAGGGACGCTGGTGCTGGTGGAGCTGGAGGACCTGCCGCTGACCTATCTGCCCGGCGGCGCGCTGCGGGTCCGCGCCCGGGTGGTGGGGGAGATCGCCGCATTGTAGGTTCGGCGCGGGCGAGGCGCGTATCGTGTTCGAGGTCGTGCTGCCGCTGCTGCGCGTCCGCTCGGCACCCTTGCCCTGTTCCAGACCGGGTTCACCGTGGACCTGGGCCGCCTCAGCGCCGCGTCCGCCCTGGTGCTGATCCCGAGCATCACCGTCTTCGCCCTGCTGCGCCGCAGCTTCGTGCAAGGCATCGCCGCCATGGAGAAGGAGTGGCGTCGCAGTGCGTTAAGCAACAATTTCGCAGACTTCCAGGATCGTCAGCAGGTACACCCGGATGGCGTCCAGGTAGTCCGAGACGTCCACCCGCTCGTCCGGCATGGTGTTGTAGCGGCCGCCCGGCCCGCACACGACGCCCTGCATCGCAGCACTACGATACAGGTGCGCCGCATCGGTGCCGTAGTAGCCCGGCGGCGTCACGGCGCCGGTCGGCTGCGCCTCGCCGCGCACCGTCTGATAGGCCCGGTTGACCGCCTGCACGATCCGGCTGTCCCGCGCGACCTCGAAGGAGGGCATCATCGGCCGGCCGACCTCGTGTTCGGGCGTCAGTGTGGCGCGCAGGCCGGGGGAGCGCGCCTCCAGCCCATCCAGCTCGCGCCGCAGATCCGCCAGTGCGCCCGTCTCCGTCTGGCCCGGCGCGTAGCGGCCCGAGCCCTTGATGCGCACGAAATCCGCGACCTGCGGCGGCCGCCACTCGTGCAGCTCGCGGCCCAGCGCACCGTGCAGCACGCCGACATGCACGCGGTTGATCGCCTCGTGCTCCGGCGTGGGCGCGCCGGAGAAGCGCATCGCGTTCAGGCGGGGCACCAGGTCGCAGGCTGCCATGATCGCGTCCACCGCTGCTTCCCGCTTGGACAGGTGCCGGGTGACGCCGACCAGCTCGATGATGAAGGTGAACGCGGCGGCGTGCATGGTCAGCGCGGCGAGATCCGTCGGCTCGGCGTTGACGAAGTAATCCGCCCGCAGCCCCTGCTCGATCAATGCGAGCGTGCCGACGCCGCCCTGCAGCTCGCCCACCACGTAGGTGAGGATCACGTCGCCGCGCAGCCGCACGCCGGCATCCACCAGGGTCTTGACCGCGCAGTAGTAGGCGGCGTCGCCGGCCTTCATGTTGGAGACGCCGATGCCGTAGATGAAGCGCTCGTCCACCAGGCCGCCCCAGGGGTCCACGGTCCAGCCCTCGGTCGCCGGGTTGGTGTCCACGTGGCCGTTGAACAGCAGGCTGGCGCCGCCGCCCGCGCCGCGCAGCCGGCCGACGGCGTTGACGCGACCACCCTCCACCGGAGTCAGCTCGGCCTCCAGGCCCAGCGCGCGCATGCTGTCCGCCATGAAGCGGGCCAGCTCGCGCTCGCCGTCCGTCTGGCTGTAGCTGCGGTGCCGGGCCATCCGGCTGAGGAAGTCGAGGCAGGCGGCGGCGTCGATGCGGGCGAGCAGGTCGGCGGGGGTCATGGGCGTGCTCCGACTGGGGTGGGGGAGGCCGCGATCAGCTCGCGCGTGTAGGGGTGGACGTCCGCGCCATCGAGCGCGGCGGTGGGCAGCAGGTCCACCAACTCACCCTGCCGCATCACCGCGACCCGGTGCGCGATCTGCCGCACCAGGTTCAGGTCGTGGGTGATGAACAGGTAGGCCGTGCCGTGCTGCCGCCGCAGCGCCAGCAGCAGCTCGATCACGGAAGCCTGGACGGACACGTCGAGCGAGGAGGTGATCTCGTCGCACACCACGAGCGCCGGGTTGGCGGCGAAGGCGCGCGCGACGGCGACGCGCTGCTTCTCCCCGCCGGAGAGCTGGTGCGGGTAGCGTCGGGCGAACCCGGCGGGCAGGCGCACCTCTTCTAGCAGGCGAGGGATGCTGGCCGCCTCCCCGCCGTACAGCCGCAGCGGCCGCTCCAGGATGCTGCCGACGCGCTGCCGCGGGTTGAGCGAGGCGTCCGGGTGTTGGAACACGATCTGCACGGCCCGGCGATAGGCCGCGTCCATGCCGGCGGGCGCGGTGATGCGCCGCCCGGCGAAGCCGATCTCGCCCTCGAACGGCGCCAGCCCCGTCAGCGCGCGGGCGAGGGTCGATTTGCCGGAGCCGGACTCGCCGACGACGCCGAGGATCTCGCCGGGCCGCACGGCCAGGCTGATGCCCCGCGCCCCGCTGACCGGCGCCGCGCCGAACCAGCGGCGCCGGCCGTAGCGCACGCCGATGTCGCGCGCCGCGATCAGCTCGCCGTCACCCGGCTCGTCCCGCACCAGCCGCCGCTCCGGTCGCGGCACCGCGTCCACCAGGGCGCGCGTATAGGGGTGGGCGGGCGCCTGGAAGATCGTGGCGGCGGCCGCCTGCTCCACCACCCGGCCGCGCTGCAGCACCGCCACCCGGCCGGCGACCCGGCCGACCAGGGCCAGGTCGTGCGAGATGTACAGCCCGGCCACCCCTGTCTCCTGCCGCAGCCGGCGGAACAGGTCCAGGATGCGCGCCCCGGTGATCACGTCGAGCGCCGTGGTCGGCTCGTCGAACACGATCAGCTCGGGGCGGCAGGCGAAGGCGCTGGCGATCACCACGCGCTGCTTCTCCCCGCCGGACGCCTCGTGCGGGTAGCGGCGCATCAGCGCCTCCGGGTCGCGCAGTTCCACCCGGCGCAGCGCCTCGATGCCCTCGCGCCACGCCGCCGCCCGGTCCAGGCCGCGGTGCCGCTCCAGCACCTCCGTGAGCTGCCGGCCGAGGGTGAGCGTAGGGTTCAGGCTGGCGGCCGGGTCCTGGAACACCATGCCGATACGCCGGCCGCGTATGGCGCCCATCGCGCGCTGGTCCATGCGCATGAGGTCCTCGGCCCCCAGGCGGATGGCGCCGGCGGGTTCGATCGCATTGCCGGGCAGGGCGCGCATGATGGCCCAGGCGAGTGACGTCTTGCCGGAGCCGCTCTCGCCCACCAGGCCCAGCACCTCGCCCGGCGCGATCTGCAGGCTCACGTCGTCGAGCGCCCGGTACGGCCCGGCGCGGGTCGCGTAGTCCAGCGTGTAGCCGGCGACGTCGAGGACCGGCCGGGTCAACGGTCGTCCCGCGGGTTCAGCGCGTCGCGCAGCCCGTCGCCGAGCAGGTTGAAGCCGATGACGGTCACGGCGATGGCCAGGCCCGGCGAGACGATCATCCAGGGCGCCTGGTGCAGGTAGCGCCGGGCCTCGCTGACCATCAGCCCCCATTCCGGCGCCGGCGGCTGCGCGCCGAGGCCGAGGAACGACAGGGTCGCGAACAGCATCACGGCGAAGGCCACCCGAATGGTCGTCTCGATCACGATCGGCGCCGCCACGTTGGGCAGCATCTCGCGGAACACGATCCAGGCGCCGCCCTCCCCGCGGGCGATGGCGGCGCTGACGTAGTCCTGCCGCCGCACCGAAAGCGCCACGCTGCGCGTCACCCGCGTCATGCCCGGCACGAAGGCGATCGCCACCGCCAGCACCGCGTTGCCGCCGCCCTTACCCAAGGTGCTGACGATCAGCAGCGCCAGCAACAGGCCCGGCACGGCCAGGATGGCATCGACGGTGCGCATGATGGCCTCGTCCCATCGCCCGCCCAGATAGGCCGACACGGTGCCGAGCGACGCGCCGACTGCCGACCCAGCGAGCGTCGCCAGCAGTGCCAACGGCACCGTGGTGCGCGCGCCGATCAGCAGTCGGCTCAGCATGTCCCGCCCGAGCTGGTCGGCGCCCATCCAGTTCTGCGCCCCCGGCGGACGGAAGCGGCCCAGGATGTTCATCCGCTCCGGGTCGTGCGGCGCGAGCGATGGGCCGAACACGCAGGCAAGCGCGATGAGGAGCAGGATCAGCAGTCCCAGCGCCCCCTGCGGCGTGCGGAGCAGGCGGCGCAACAGGTCAGTCATAGCGGATGCGCCGGTCCAGCCGCGCCACCGCCACGTCCGCGAGCAGGTTCGCCGCCGCGTAGGTCGCCGCCATGATGAGCGCGCCCGCCTGGATCGAGGGCAGGTCCCGGCTCTGGATCGCGACGATCAACTGCCGGCCGATGCCGGGAATGGCGAAGATCTCCTCGACCACGATGATCCCGCCCAGCAAGTAGCCCACGTCCAGCGCCACGATCGTCACGACTGGCAGCAGCGCGTTGCGCAGCGCGTGGCGGAACAGCACGGTGCGTGGGGCCAACCCCTTCAGCCGCGCCGCCCGCACGTAGTCGCTGCCCAGCGCGTCCACCGTCTCGGACCGCACCATGCGGCTGACATGGGCCACCAGCACCAGGCTCGCGGTGAGCACGGGCAGCACCAGGTGCAGCAGCCCGGCGCCGAGGTCCTCAGTCAGCGGCACATAGCCGGTGGCCGGCAGCCAGCCCAGCCAGTCCGCCAGCAGGAGCAGCAGCAAGGTGGCCGTGACGAACTCGGGCAGCGACACGCCGAGGTAGCTGACCATGCCCACGAGGAGGTCCGTCGCCTTCCCGCGCCGCAGCGCCGCGAGAATGCCGAGCGGCACGGCGACAACCAGCATCAGCGCGATGGTCAGCCCGGCCAGCAGCAGCGACCGCGACAGCGCCACGAGCATCGTCGGCCCCACCGGCTGCCCGGTGCGCATGGACGTGCCGAAATCCCCGGTGAGCGCGGCGGCGGCCCAGCGGCCGTATTGCAGCCACACCGGGTCGTTCAGCCCGAGCCGCGCCCGCACCGCCTCCAGC
>JBBSIT010000054.1:0-12497 GCA_038231995.1 Acetobacterales bacterium
CGACTACAACGTCGAGCGGGCGCAGCGCGGCATCGTCTATATCGACGAGGTCGACAAGATCAGCCGCAAGTCGGACAACCCGAGCATCACCCGCGACGTGAGCGGCGAGGGCGTGCAGCAGGCGCTTTTGAAGATTCTGGAAGGCACCGTCGCGTCGTTTCCGCCGCAGGGCGGGCGCAAGCATCCGCAGCAGGAGTTCCTGCAGGTGGACACGACCAACATCCTGTTCATCTGCGGCGGCGCGTTCTCCGGCCTGGAGAAGATCATCGGCGCCCGCGGCAAGGGCTCGGGCATCGGCTTCGGCGCCGAGGTCCGCGCGCCGGACGAGCGGCGCACGGGCGCGATCCTGCGCGAGGTGGAGCCGGAGGACCTGCTGAAGTTCGGCCTGATCCCCGAGTTCATCGGCCGCCTGCCCGTGGTCGCGACCTTGGAGGACCTGGACGAGCCGGCGCTGGTCGAGATCCTGACCAAGCCCAAGAACGCGCTCGTCAAGCAGTATGCGCGGCTGTTCGAGATGGAGGGCGTGAAGCTCTCCTTCACGGAGGACGCGCTGCGCTCGGTGGCCACCCGCGCCATCGCGCGCAAGACCGGCGCCCGCGGCCTGCGCTCGATCATGGAGGCGATCCTGCTGTCCACCATGTTCGACCTGCCCGGGCTGGACGGGGTGGAGGAGGTCACGATCAACCGCGAAGTGGCGGAAGGCCGGGCCAACCCGCTGTTCACCTACGGCAAGGAGCGGTCGGAAAACACCGGCTGACGCGCCGGCCGACCCTCGGGCGCGGGGCTTGCGCCGCGTCCAAGCCCTGCCGATATTCACCATCAGCCCGGGGTGATTAACCCTTTGCGAGCCAGGACGTGCCATAGTGGGCGTCTTAGGCGACTGACTGTCCTGTTGGAGGTCCTATGAGCGAATCAGATCGGCCTGAGAAGGCGCGGGCGGAGCCGGCGACCCCGGTCGGCGGCGAGGAACTGCTCTCCGTCCTGCCGTTGCGCGACATCGTCGTGTTCCCGCACATGATCGTGCCCTTGTTCGTCGGCCGGGAGAAGTCCGTCCGCGCGCTCGAGGCCGTGATGCGCGACGACAAGCAGATCCTGCTGGTCGCGCAGAAGAACGCTGCCCAGGATGACCCGGCGGCCGACGACATCTATCGCGTCGGCACCGTGTCCACGATCCTGCAGCTGCTGAAGCTGCCGGACGGCACTGTGAAGGTTCTGGTCGAGGGCGGCCGCCGCGCCGAGATCACCGGGTTCAAGCAGACCGAGAGCCATTTTGAGGCGACGGTCCGCACGGTGCCCGACGAGGGCGCGGAGGCGAAGGAGCTGGAGGCGCTCGGCCGCACGGTCGTCGGCCAGTTCGAGCAGTACATCAAGCTCAACAAGAAGATCGCGCCCGAGGTGCTGGTCTCGCTGAACCAGATCGACGAGCCGAGCAAGCTGGCCGACACCATCGCGAGCCACCTGAACCTCAAGATCTCGGACAAGCAGGAGCTGCTGGAGGCCGCGCGCGTCGGCGAGCGGCTGGAGCGCGTGTTCGCGCACATGGAATCCGAGATCGGCGTGCTGCAGGTCGAGAAGCGCATCCGCAACCGCGTGAAGCGGCAGATGGAGAAGACGCAGCGCGAGTACTACCTGAACGAGCAGCTGAAGGCTATCCAGAAGGAGATGGGCTAGGTCGAGGACGGCAAGGACGACCTGGCCGAACTCGAGGACCGCATCAAGAAGACCAAGTTCTCCAAGGAGGCGCGGGAGAAGGCGCTGGGCGAGCTGAAGAAGCTGCGCACCATGAGCCCGATGTCGGCCGAGGCGACGGTGGTGCGCAACTACCTCGACTGGATGCTGAGCGTGCCGTGGAAGAGGCGCACCAAGATCAGCAACGACGTGACGGAGGCCGAGCGCGTGCTCGACGCCGACCACTACGGGCTGGAGAAGGTCAAGGAGCGCATCCTGGAGTACCTCGCGGTGCAGAGCCGCAGCCCCAAGATCCGCGGCCCGATCCTGTGCCTCGTCGGCCCGCCCGGCGTCGGCAAGACCTCGCTCGGCAAGAGCATCGCCCGCGCGACGGGGCGCAACTTCGTGCGCATGTCGCTCGGCGGCGTGCGGGACGAGGCGGAGATCCGCGGCCACCGGCGGACCTATATCGGCTCGATGCCGGGCAAGGTCATCCAGGGCATGAAGAAGGCCAAGACCAGCAACCCGCTGTTCCTGCTCGACGAGATCGACAAGCTCGGCGCCGACTGGCGCGGGGACCCGTCCTCCGCGCTGCTGGAGGTGTTGGACCCCGAGCAGAACAGCACGTTCGCGGACCACTACCTTGAGGTCGATTACGACCTGTCGGACGTGATGTTCGTCACCACGGCCAACAGCCTCAAGATGCCCCAGCCGCTGCTGGACCGCATGGAGATCATCCGCATCCCCGGCTACACCGAGGATGAGAAGGTGCAGATCGCCAAGCAGCACCTGGTGGCCAAGCAGGCGGAGGCGAACGGCCTCAAGCCCGAGGAGTGGTCGCTCTCCGACGACGCGCTGGTGGACCTCGTGCGCTACTACACGCGGGAGGCGGGCGTCCGCAGCCTGGAGCGCGAGATCGCCAACGTGGCGCGCAAGGCGGTGAAGGAGATTGTCACGAAGAAGGCGAAGCGCGTCGCCATCGGCCGCAAGAACCTTGAGAAGTATGCGGGCGTGCGCCGCTTCCGCTACGGCGAGGCGGAGGCCGAGGACATGGTGGGCGCGGTGACGGGCCTGGCCTGGACCGAGGTGGGTGGCGAGATCCTGACGATCGAGAGCGTGCTGCTGCCGGGCAAGGGCCGGGTGAAGCACACGGGCAAGCTCGGGGACGTGATGCAGGAATCGGTCTCGGCCGCGCTGTCCTACATCCGCAGCCGGGCCGTGCAGTTCGGCATCAAGCCGACCGTGTTCGAGAAGCGGGACATCCATGTCCACGTGCCCGAGGGGGCGACCCCGAAGGACGGGCCGTCCGCCGGCATCGCGATGGCGACCAGCATCGTCAGCGTGCTGACCGGCATCCCGGTCCGCCGGGACGTGGCGATGACGGGCGAGATCACGCTCCGCGGCCGTGTGCTGCCGATCGGCGGCTTGAAGGAGAAGCTGCTGGCGGCGTTGCGGGCGGGCATCACGACGGTGTTCATCCCGAAGGAGAACGAGAAGGACCTGGCCGACGTCCCGGATAACGTGAAGAAGCACCTCAAGCTGATCCCGGTCGCCAACGTGGACGACGTGATCCGCCAGGCGCTGGTCCGGGCCCCGGAGGCGATCGAGTGGGAGGAGCCGGCCGAGCCGGTGCCGCCGGCGCCGCCCGCGCCCGCGGTCAGCCACCTGCCGCACTAACGTCCAACAACCTGACGGCCCGCGTGGGGAGCACCCAGGCGGGCCGTTTGCGTTTGTGGGCGAGTTTCCGGGCGCGTTGCCATTCGTTGACGCATGGGAACTGCCGCCTCTAGTGTCGCGAGGGTCGGCCCCGGGTCGGGCGTGCCGAATGCAGCGACAACGAGGGGATTCCATGAGCAAGACAACCCGCCAGCCCGCCATGCCCGCGAGGGCTGCATCGGCCACGAAGTCGGCCCCCGCGGAACCGGCTGCCGCCGCTACGGGCGCCGGGAAGGCGATGAACCGGGTGGACCTGGTCTCCGCGGTCGCGGCCGAAGCTGACCTGGCGAAGACCAAGGCGGGCGAGGTCGTCGATGCCGTGTTCAAGGCGATCGGCGGCGCGCTGAAGCAAGGGCAGGAGGTGCGGCTGACCGGCTTCGGCACGTTCGCGACGTCGGTGCGCAAGGCCACCAAGGGCCGCAATCCTCGTACTGGCGAGGAGATCGCGATCGACGAGAGCACGTCCGTGCGGTTCAAGGCGGGCAAGGCACTGAAGGATTCGCTGGGGTAGGACTCACGGGGGCGGTTAGCTCAGCGGTAGAGCGTCTCGTTTACACCGAGAGGGCCGGCGGTTCGAACCCGTCACCGCCCATTCCCCACCACAAGCCGCGTGCAGCTGAATGATTTGTCCGGCTGGCTCGGGTTCGAGAGGTTACGTGTCTGCAGGAGAGACCCTATGGCGCTCGGCCGACGTGGTTTTCTCAGGCTCGCGCTCATGACCGCGCCCATCGCACAGGCCGCCGTGAGCCGCCGGGCCGAGGCCGCCGTCACGGGGACCCGGCTGATCCTGCTCGGCACCAAGGGCGGCCCGCGCGTCGAGCTCGGCCGCTCCAACCCGGCGAGCGTGCTCCTGGTGAACGGCGTTCCCTACGTGATCGACTGCGGCTACGGGGTCACCCGCCAGCTCGCCGCGGCCAAGGTGCCCCTCTCCTCGCTCCGCTACGTCTTCATCACGCACCTGCATTCGGACCACGTCGTCGAGTTCGGCACGCTGGCGGACGCGGCCTGGGCGGCCGGGCTGAGCCACGAGGTGGACGCCTACGGGCCGACCGGGCTCAAGGCGCTCGCCGACGCATTCTGGGAGTCGCTGCGCTTCGACATCGCCGTGCGCATGCCCGACGAGGGCAAGCCCGACCCGCGCCGGCTCTTCGTCGTGCACGACATCGCCGAGCCCGGCCCGGTCATGCGGAACGACCGGGTGACGGTGACGGCGTTCCGCACGCCGCACCCGCCGATCCTGCAGGAGAACTACGCCTACAAGTTCGACACGCCGGACGGCACGGTCGTGTTCTCGAGCGACACCGCCTACAACCCGGCGCTGGCCGAGTTCGCGAGGGGCGCGGACGTCCTCGTCCACGAGGCGCTCTACCAGCCGGGCGTCGACGCCCTCGCCGCCAGCATCCCGACCGCGGCGACGCTGAAGGAGCACCTGCTCGCGTCGCACACGACGACCGAGGATGTTGGCCGGATCGCCCAGGCGGCGGGCGTCAAGCTGCTCGTGCTGAACCATCTCGTGCCGGGCAGCACCGCGATCACCGACGCCCAATGGCTGGAGGGCGTTCGCAAGCATTACGCGGGCAACGCAGTCGTCGGCCGCGACCTCATGGAGATAGACGTCCGGAGATGACGCCGCCCGCAGCGCCGGCGTCGCCAGCGGCGTGCCGCCCTGCCTCCCTATCGTCCCGTCTTGACGGGACGGCCGCGCCACCGTAGACGAGCGCCCTGCCGCTGCGGGTGTAGCTCAGTTGGTTAGAGCGCCGGCCTGTCACGCCGGAGGTCGCGGGTTCGAGCCCCGTCACTCGCGCCAGCGGCACGCGACACACTCCTATCAGGGACCGAACCGCCTCTGGCGGCGTTTCCCGTTCGCCAGTATGAGTCTCGACGCGGCGCTGGCCGCGCTTGAACAGGATCAGCCCGATGCCGCTGCTCGCAGAGTACTTCCCGGTCCTGGTGTTCATCCTGATCGGCGGGGTGATCGCGGTGGCCATGGTCGGCGGCTCGCTGCTGGCGGCGAAGCAGCGGCCCTATGCCGAAAAGCTGTCGGCCTACGAGTGTGGCTTCGAGGCGTTCGACGACGCGCGGCGTCGGTTCGACGTGCGGTTCTATCTCGTGGCCATCCTGTTCATCATCTTCGACCTGGAGGTCGCCTTCCTGTTCCCCTGGGCCGTAAGCCTCGGGAGCATCGGGCTTTTCGGCTTCCTTTCCATGGTCGGATTCCTTGCAGTCCTGACGGTCGGCTTCATCTATGAGTGGCGCAAGGGCGCGCTGGATTGGGAGTAGGATCGCGATGAGCGCGAGCACCGTCGCCACCGATATCGACTGGAACCGCGAGGCCTTGGCGCCGGGTCCGGCGCAGGACGCCGTGGTGAAGGGCATCACCGGCGAGATCGACGACAAGGGCTTCGTCGTCGCCAACCTGGACAAGCTGGTGAACTGGGCGCGCAGCGGCAGCCTGTGGCCGATGACGTTCGGTCTGGCGTGCTGCGCGGTCGAGATGATCCACGCCTACATGCCGCGCTACGACCTCGACCGCTTCGGCGTCATCCCGCGCGCGTCGCCGCGCCAGTCCGACGTGATGATCGTGGCGGGCACGCTGACCAACAAGATGGCGCCTGCTTTGCGCAAGGTTTACGACCAGATGCCCGAGCCGCGCTGGGTCATCAGCATGGGGAGCTGCGCCAACGGCGGCGGCTACTACCATTACAGCTACTCCGTGGTGCGCGGCTGCGACCGCATTGTGCCGGTCGATATCTACGTGCCGGGCTGCCCGCCGACCGCCGAGGCGCTGGTTTACGGCATCCTGCAGCTCCAGAAGAAGATCCGGCGGACCGGGACGATCCTGCGTGGCTGACCTCTCAACCCATCCATCCAGCGACGCGCCGGGCCTGGCCGCCGCGGATGCGCCCGCGCGCTTCGTCATGCCCGACCCGGCGGCGCTCGCCGGCCCCGCAGCAGGGCTGCCCGGCGTGACGCGCGCCGGGCTTGAAGGCGGCGAGTTGGTGCTGCACGCCGAGCGGGACCAGCTCGTGCCGCTGCTCACCGCGTTGCGCGACGACCCGCGCTTCGCCTGCGAGCAGCTGATGGACCTGTGCGGCGTGGACTGGCCCGAGCGGGCCGAGCGGTTCGACGTGGTGTACAACCTGCTGTCGGTCAGCCTGAACCATCGCGTGCGCGTGGTGGCCCGAACGGACGAGACGTCGCCGGTGCCGAGCGTGCATACGATCTGGCCGGTGGCGACGTGGTTCGAGCGCGAGGCGTGGGACCTGTTCGGCGTGCTGTTCACCGGGCAGCCGGACCTGCGCCGCATCCTGACCGATTACGGGTTCGAGGGGCACCCGCTGCGCAAGGACTTTCCGCTGACCGGGCATGTCGAGGTCCGCTACGACGACGAGCGCAAGCAGGTCGTCAACGAGCCCGTCAGCCTGACGCAGGATTTCCGCAATTTCGATTTCGTCTCGCCCTGGGAAGGCATGGTCACGCTGCCCG
Organism: Acetobacterales bacterium; assembly: GCA_038231995.1. Lineage (GTDB taxonomy): Bacteria > Pseudomonadota > Alphaproteobacteria > Acetobacterales > Acetobacteraceae > JBBSIT01. Next base: position 6,871 of record JBBSIT010000054.1, read on the forward strand.
GCGACGAGAAGGCCCATTTGGCCCGCCAGGCCACGGGCGGCGGCACCGAAGCCGGTGCGGTCGCCGGGGCGAACAAGGACGCACGCTGATGCCAGACGGCGCTCATCCCGGAATCCGCGACCTGCATGGACCGGAGACCACCCCCGGCCCCGTCACCGAGGTGATCCAGGTCGATAGCCACACGATCAATTTCGGGCCGCAGCATCCGGCGGCGCACGGCGTGCTACGCCTTATCCTGGAGATGGACGGCGAGGTGGTCGAGCGCGCCGACCCGCATATCGGTCTGCTGCATCGCGGCACCGAGAAGCTGATCGAGTACAAGACCTACTTGCAGGCGCTGCCGTATTTCGACCGGCTCGACTACGTCAGCCCGATGTGCATGGAGCACACCTACGTGCTGGCGCAGGAGAAGCTGCTCGGCATCGAGGCGCCGGAGCGCGGCCGCTGGATCCGGACGATGTTCGCCGAGATCACCCGCGTGCTGAACCACCTGCTGAACGTGACCACCTTCGCGCTCGACGTGGGCGCCATCACGCCGAGCCTGTGGGGCTTCGAGGAGCGCGAGAAGCTGCTCCATTTCTACGAGCAGGCCTCGGGCGCGCGCTATCACGGCAACTACTTCCGCCCTGGCGGCGTCGCGCGCGACCTGCCGGCCGGGCTGGAGCAGGAGATCGCCGACTGGGCCGCCGGGTTCCCCAAGTTCATCGGCGACCTGGAGCAGTTGCTGACCACCAACCGCATCTGGAAACAGCGGCTGGTGGATATCGGCACGATGTCGCCCGAGGCGGCGCTGGCCTGGGGCTTCACCGGGCCGTGCCTGCGCGCCTCCGGCGTGCCGTTCGACCTGCGGCGCGCCCAGCCCTACGACATGTACGGGCAGGTCGAGTTCGACGTGCCGGTCGGGCGCAACGGCGACTGCTACGACCGCTACCTCGTGCGGATGGAGGAGATGCGGCAGAGCGTGCGGATCATCCGGCAGTGCCTGGACAAGATGCGGCCCGGCCACGTCAAGATCCAGGACCGCAAGTTCACGGCGCCGCGCCGGGCCGAGATGAAGCGCTCGATGGAGGCGCTGATCCATCACTTTAAGCTATACACCGAGGGCTATCACGTGCCGGCCGGCGCCACGTACACCGCGACTGAGAGCCCCAAGGGCGAGTTCGGCGTCTATCTCGTAGCGGACGGCAGCAACCGCCCGTATCGCTGCAAGATACGCCCGACCGGCTACGCGCACTTGCAAGCCATCGAGGTCATGTCTAAGCGCCACATGCTGGCCGACGCGGTAGCCATCATCGGCTCGCTCGACCTCGTGTTCGGCGAAACCGACAGGTAGGGTCGATGTCAGAGCATCTCGGCGGCAGCGCCGGTTCCCAGGTCGCCCGCGGCACGTCCGAGGACCTCGGCGACGGCACGAGCGGGCAGGGGGCGCCGCAGCCCGCCCACTTCACGTTCGACGAGGCGTCGGAGGCGGAGATCGGGCCTCTCCTGACCAAGTATCCGCCGAGCCGGAAGGCCAGCGCGGTGATTCCGCTGCTGTACCTCGTGCAGGACCAGATGGGCCGGCAGACCGGCAGCGCCTGGGTGCCGCGCGTGGCGATGGACGTGGTGGCGGCCCGGCTCGATATGCCGCCGATCCGGGTCTACGAGGTCGCGACCTTCTACCTCATGTTCAACACCAGCCCGATCGGCCGCTACCACCTGCAAGTGTGCGGCACGACGCCGTGCTGGCTGCGCGGGTCGGACGAGGTGACGCGCGCGTGCCGCGACGTGACGGGGATCAAGGACTGGCGGCAGATGTCGGCCGACGGCGTGTTCTCGCTCAGCGAGGTCGAGTGCCTCGGCGCCTGCGTCAACGCGCCGATCCTGCAGGTCGATAACGACTACTACGAGGACTTGGACTACGACCGAACCGTGGCGCTGCTGGAGTCGCTGCGGCGCGGTGAGCGTCCGCCGCCCGGCTCGACCATCGGCCGGATGACCTCGGCGCCCGAGGGCGGCCCGACGACCTTGACTGAGGTGGGCGAGCCCCATCCCACGGAGCGAGCCGATGCTGGCTGACCAGGACCGCATCTTCACCAACCTCTACGGCCAGCACGACTGGCGGCTGCCCGGCGCTCGCGCCCGCGGGGACTGGGACGGCACGGCGGCGATCGTCGCACGTGGGCGGGACGCGATCATCGACGAGATGAAGGCATCCGGCCTGCGCGGCCGCGGCGGCGCCGGGTTTCCCACGGGCATGAAGTGGTCCTTCATGCCGAAGCAGAGCGACGGGCGGCCGAGCTACCTCGTGGTCAACGCCGACGAGAGCGAGCCCGGCACCTGCAAGGACCGTGACATCCTGCGCCACGACCCGCACAAGCTGATCGAGGGCTGCCTGATCGCCTCCTTCGCCATGAACGCCCATGCCTGCTACGTCTATGTGCGCGGCGAATACTACAACGAGACCGTGAACTTGCAGGCCGCGGTTGACGAGGCGTATGCGGCCGGGCTGCTGGGCAAGAACGCTGCCGGGTCGGGCTGGGATTTCGACCTGTATGTGCATCGCGGCGCCGGCGCCTATATCTGCGGCGAGGAGACGGCGCTGCTGGAGAGCTTGGAGGGCAAGAAGGGCATGCCGCGGCTGAAGCCGCCGTTCCCCGCCGCCGTCGGGCTGTATGGCTGCCCGACCACGGTGAACAACGTCGAGACCATCGCGGTGGTGCCGACCATCCTGCGCCGCGGCGGCGCCTGGTTCTCCGCGCTCGGCCGGCCGAAGAACGCGGGCACCAAGATTTTCTGCATCAGCGGCCACGTGAACAAGCCCTGCAACGTGGAGGAGGAGCTCGGCATCCCCCTGCGCGAGCTGATTGACACCTATGCCGGCGGCGTGCGCGGCGGCTGGGACAACCTGCTCGCCGTCATCCCCGGCGGCAGCTCGGTGCCGCTGCTGCCGAAAGGCATCTGCGACACCGTGCTGATGGATTTCGACAGCCTGCGCGACGTGAAGAGCGGCCTCGGCACTGCAGGGGTCATCGTGATGGACCGCAGCACGGACGTGATCCGCGCGATCGACCGCCTCGCGCAGTTCTACAAGCATGAGAGCTGCGGCCAGTGCACGCCGTGCCGCGAGGGCACGGGCTGGATGATGCGCGTGATGCACCGCATGGTGCAGGGCCGCGCCGAGCTGGACGAGATCGACACGCTGGAGCAGGTGACGAAGCAGATCGAGGGGCACACGATCTGCGCCCTCGGCGACGCGGCGGCCTGGCCGATCCAGGGGCTGATCCGGCATTTCCGGCCCGAGATGGAACAACGCATTGCCGCCTACAAGGCAGCCCGTGCGCCCCGAGTCGTGGTGACGCCGGCGCTGCCGATGGCGGCGGAGTAACAGGGATGGCTAAGGTCACGGTCGATGGGACCGAGGTTGAGATCGCGAATGGCTCGTCCGTGCTGCAGGCCTGCGAGGCGGCCGGCCGCGAGATACCGCGCTTCTGCTACCACGAGCGGCTGTCGGTCGCCGGCAACTGCCGCATGTGCCTGGTCGAGATCGAGAAGGCGCCCAAGCCGGTCGCGAGCTGCGCCTATCCCGTAGCCGACGGCATGGTGGTGAAGACAGACACGCCGATGGTGCGCCAGGCGCGCCGGGGCGTGATGGAATTCCTGCTCATCAACCACCCGCTGGACTGCCCGATCTGCGACCAGGGCGGCGAGTGCGACCTGCAGGACCAGGCCTATTCCTATGGCATGGACCACTCGCGCTTCCGCGAGAACAAGCGCGCCATCAAGGACAAGAACCTCGGCCCGCTGGTCAAGACGTTCATGACCCGGTGCATCCAGTGCTCCCGCTGCATCCGCTTCAGCACGGAAGTCGCCGGCGTGTCGGAGCTGGGCGCGACGTCGCGCGGCGAGGACATGGAGATCACCACCTATGTCGAGAAGGCGCTAACCTCCGAGCTGTCGGGCAACCTGATCGACCTCTGCCCGGTGGGCGCGCTGCTGAACAAGCCGTATTCCTTCACCGCGCGGCCGTGGGAGCTGCGCAAGACCGACAGCGTGGACGTGCTCGACGCGCTCGGCGCCGCCATCCGGGTGGACGCGCGCGGCTCCGAGGTGCTGCGCATCCTGCCGCGCATCAACGACGCCGTGAACGAGGAGTGGCTGGGCGACAAGGGCCGCTTCAGCTTCGACGGGCTGAAGCGCCGGCGCCTGGACAAGCCCTGGGTCCGCCACGAGGGCAAGCTGCGCCCGGCGAGCTGGCCGGAGGCGTTCGCCGCCATCGCGGCCGCGCTCCGCGGCCTGCTCGGCGAGCGAATCGGCGCCGTCGCGGGCGACCTGTGCGACGCCGAGAGCATGATGGCGCTCAAGGACCTCATGAAGAGCCTCGGCTCGGTCAACCTCGATTGCCGGCAGGATGGTGCTGCGCTCGATGCGGGGCGGCGCGACTTCTACCTGTTCAACACGACGGTTGCCGGGATCGAGGAGGCTGACGCCATCCTGCTGGTCGGCAGCAACCCGCGGCGCGAGAGCCCGGTGCTGAACGCGCGCATCCGCAAGGCGGCCGTGGCGAACAACGCCCCGGTCGGGCACATCGGCGCGCCGGCGGAGCTCACCTACCGCTCCGAGCACCTCGGCGACGGGCCAGACGCGCTGCGCGCGCTGTTGGACGGTCAGGGCGACTTCGCCAAGCGGCTCGCGGATGCCAAGCGGCCGATGATCGTCGTGGGGCAGGGGGCGCTGACCCGGCCCGATGGCGCGGCGGTGCTGGCGGCGTGCTGGCAGCTCGCTGTTCAAGTCGGGGCGCTGACGGCGGAGTGGCACGGCTTCAACGTGCTGCACACGGCGGCGGCGCGGGTGGGCGCGATGGACCTCGGCTTCCTGCCGGGTCCGGGCGGCAAGGCGCTGCCGGCGATGCTGGGCGGCGGGGTGGATCTGCTGTGGCTGCTCGGCGCGGACGAGTTCGATACCGGGCGGATCGGCGCCGACACGTTCGTCGTCTATCAGGGCCATCACGGCGACCGCGGCGCCGCCAGCGCCGACGTGATCCTGCCCGGCGCCGCCTACACGGAGAAGGGCGGCACCTACGTCAACACCGAGGGGCGGGCGCAGCGCGGCTACCCCGCCATGCAGCCGCCGGGCGAGGCGCGGGAGGACTGGAAGATCCTGCGCGCGTTCAGCGAGGTGCTCGGCAAGCCCCTGCCGTACGACGACCTGCCCGCGCTGCGCGCGCGGCTGGAGCAGGCCAACCCCGTGTTCGGCCCGCAGGACGAGCTGGTGCGCATGGGAAGCACCGACCAGGCCGGGCCGACTGGCGACCCGGCGGCGATGAGTGCTGAACCTTTCGTCCCCGCGGTGCCCGACTACTACCAGACCAACGCGATCAGCCGGGCGAGCATCGTCATGGCGGAATGCACCCGCACCTACGTGATACCCGCGTTGCAGGCGGCGGAGTAGCAGAGTGGCCGACTTCTTCCTCAATACGACGGCCGGCTTCGTGCTGCTGACGTTCGCGCAGACCCTGGCCATGCTGGTGCCGGTGCTGGTCGGCGTCGCCTACCTGACGCTTGCCGAGCGCAAGGTCCTGGCGGCGATGCAGCTCCGCAGGGGGCCGAACGTGGTCGGCCCGTTCGGGCTGCTGCAGCCGTTCGCCG
>JBBSIT010000055.1:0-12456 GCA_038231995.1 Acetobacterales bacterium
AACATCCTGCGCGCCAAGGACGTCCAGAACGTCAGCCTCGCGCTCTACACCAACGCCGTCAGCTTCGACCAGCTGCTCGCCCTCGGCACGGCGTAATCAGAACTGAATGGCCCTGGGCCGATGGGTCCTACCTGGGCAGTTACTGAAATTCGAGTCATTACGTTGACTGGCGGCACAGAGGTGGAGCTACCATCTGAAATCTCGATAAGCTTTCGTGGCGTACCGCTCACGGTTCTTCGCAAAACAACGCTGAAAGTGTGGAACACAGGCACCCAGGCGATCAGAGGAAGTGACGTCGCTCGACAGATACGAATGACGCTCCCAACAGATGCACTCGTCTTTACAGAGGCGGTAGCTAGGCAATCTGCCCCAGAAAATGAAATTAATGTCACGCAACTTGAAAGTACTCCAAATGTTATCGAGGTAAGATTTCACTATTTAGAAGTTAGGCAAGGCTTTAATGTTGAAGCATTGTATACAGGTCCAGACACACTGCCGAGCGTAGCCGCCATCGTAATCAACATGCGCTCAGATATGCTTAACGTTGATACAGCTCTGAGTTCAGACTTCTTGGGTGGATTGGCTTTCTTCGCAACCATCATCATATTTTTTCTTAGTTTTGCTTTTTTAGAAATTTTCACACAGATCCTGCCTATGAGCTTTACGTCGTTCTGGTGGGCGGTATCACCCCTCCGTGCATTATCGCGATAGTCGCGCTCTTACAGCGTCGCCATCGAGAGGGACTATCACCGCCCAAACATCTTCGATTTTAATCTGGTTCCCGAAGATAGCTGACGTGAATGGTAGCGAGAGAGTCTACAGCACAAAACGCGCTTGGCTGCTGCTTTGAAAACGCCGAGGTAGATCAGGGTTTTCGCTTCTGGCGAGCTTCGGGCCAAATCCCAACCTTGCCTCAACACCCCCCACAGAGCATCCTCCCCCCATGATCCAGCGCCACACCCGCGTGAACCTGCTGATCGGCACCGGGCACTTTCTGTCCCATTTCTACCTGCTGCTCATCCCGCCGCTGTTCCTTATCTGGCAGCGCGAGTTCAGCGTGAGCTACGCGGAGCTCGGCCTGGCGGTGGCGCTCATGTCCGGCATCACCGCGGTGCTGCAGACCCCCGTGGGATTCCTGGTGGACCGGCACGGAGCGCGACCATACCTCGTGGGCGGGGCGCTGCTCATGTCGCTCTCCATCGGCGCCATGGGCTTCGCAACCGCGTTCTGGCAGATCCTCGTGCTCGCGGCGCTGTCGGGGGTGGGCAACTCCGTGATCCACCCGGCGGACTACGCGATCCTGTCCGGGTCGATCGCCAAGGAGCGCATGGGCCGCTCCTTCGCGCTGCACACGTTCAGCGGCAATTTGGGCTTCGCCGCCGGGCCGCCGACGATCGCGCTGCTGACGGGGTTGATGGGCTGGCGCTCGTCGCTGCTGCTGGTGGGTGCGCTCGGGGTGCCGGTGGTGGCGGCCATCCTGGTGCAGAGCCGCATCCTGAACGACCAGGCCAAGCCGCGGGATGTTGGCCCGGCCATCTCCGGCCGCGCGCTGCTCCTGACCCGGCCCATGCTGATGTTCTTAGGCTTCTTCCTGCTGGGCTCCATGGCGGGCGGCGGGATTCAGGCCTGGCTCGTGACGGTGCTGCACGACGTGCGCGGGCTGGACGTGACGATCGCCTCGTCGGCGCTCACGGGATACATGGTGGGCAACACCGGCGGTGTGCTGGCCGGCGGCTGGCTCGCTGACCGGGGGCAGCGGCTGACGGCGATCACCATAGCGCTCACGGTGGGCTCGGCCGCGCTGATCCTGGTGGTGGCGCTGCTGCCGCTGGGGGCTGCGCTCACGCTCGCGGTGCTGTTCCTGTCGGGCCTGGCGATGGGCGCGAGCCGCACGCCGCGGGACGTCATGGTGAAGGACGCGGCGCCGCCGGGTCAGATCGGCAAGGTGTTCGGCTTCGTCAGCGCAGGCCTGCCGCTGGGGTCCGCGGTCACGCCGGTGCCGTTTGGCTTCCTGATCGACCACGGGCGACCGGACCTGGTGCTGGTGCTGGTCGCCGCCATCCTGCTCGCGAGCCTGCTGTGCCTCGGCGGCGCGAAGGCGGCCGTGCCGAGCCGCAGCATGCCGGCGCCGGCGGAGTAGCTTACCAGCCGTTCACCCGGTCCCACACCGCCACCACCTCGTCCCCGCCGTCAATCACGTAGTAGCGGTCATGCGCCGCCGCCGTCATGCAGGTGTGGTTCGGAGCTATGCGGACCCGGGCGCCTATGGGGAGGTCGGGGAAGGGCAGCGCCGGGTCGCAGTCCACGACGCCGTGCTCCTGATAGGCGTGCCGCACGATGGCGTTGCCGAAACGCGGCGCGCCGTCGAGGCCGAGCACCAGCCCGAAGCCGTGATCGTGCGGGGTGGCTTCCGTGCTGCGGTCCTTGGAGAGCGCGAGGCCGCCGGCGTCGATCAGCAGGCGCCGAGCGCCCGGGCGGCGGCTGATGACGCTCGCCAGCACCGTAACCGCGATGCTGTCCCGCGCGTGAGTGCCGATCTCGGCCTGGAACAAGTCGCCGAACATATACACGCCGGCGCGCACCTCCGTCACGCCGTCCTCCCGCCGCGCATGCAGCGCCGTGGGCGAGCTGCCGACCGACACGACCCGGCACTCGTGCCCGGCCTCGCGCAGCCGCTCGGCCGCACGCACTGCGCCGGCGCGCTCCGCCTCCGCCACCGCCTGCATGTCGGCGAGGCTGCGGCCGGCATAGCTGTGGCCGGCATGGGTCATGACGCCGGCGAGCGCCGGGCTGAGACGGGCGGCAACCGCGAGCAACTCGGGGTCATCAGGTGCGAGTCCGCCGCGGTGCTCGCCGGTATCGACCTCGATCAGCGCGCGAAGACCGGCGGGATGGGCGGCAATGGCGCCTGCCACCTCGGGGTCGTCGGTGATGAGCGTGACGCCGAGCCGGGCGGCTCGGTCGAGCTTATCCGGCGTGACGCCGACGGCGTAGAGGATGTCGGTGATCCCGTGCCCGGCGAAGTACTCGGCCTCGGCGAGGGTGGAGACCGTGATGCCGCCGGGCTGCCCGGCCAGAGCCAGGCGGGCGACGTCGATAGACTTGGCCGTCTTCATGTGCGGGCGCAGTGGGATGCCGTGCCGGGCCAGCGCCGCCGCCATGTCGTCGATGTTGCGCTGCAGGATGCCGCGGTCGAGCACGAGGCAGGGCGTCGGCAGGTCGGCCAGTTTCATGTCAATCCCGTTTCGGATACAGCCGCGCCAGCGCCACGCCCTCGTCGCGCGCGAGCGGCCAGGCGATCTCGCCCGGCGCCAGGTCCCGCACCTTGCGCGCGAGGACGTAGCTGGTGGCGAAGGCGGAGCAGAGCGGGGTGTATTCCACGCCCGGCTTGCGCTCGTCGGGGTGGATGGACATCGGCTCGCCCATGCCGGCGTCCAGCACCTCGAACCCGGCCTGCGGGCCGAACAACACGCGCATGGCGCTGTCGCTGAAGCGCCAGAAATCGTTGGGCTCCTCGTGCAACGGCCAGGTCTGGTGGCTGGTGTGAAAGGTGATGCCGCCGGGGCGCAGCGCCCGGTTGACGGCGGCGGCGAACAGCCAGGGGCAGGCCAGATGCTCCAGGACGGAGTAGGAGAACACTGCGTCCGCGGCGGCCGTGCCGACCAGCTCGTCCAGGAAATGCGCGTCGCCGACCACATCGACGGTAGGGGACGGATGGATGTCCACGCCGATGAAGCGAGCGGCCAGGGGAAACAGGTCACGCATGGCGATGGCATGCGGGCTGACCACGCGGGCGCCGACCTCGACGACGACCTGCCCGGGCCGGTTCGCCAGCTCGAACAGCCGCTTGCCCGCCAGCTCGCCGGAGCTGGGTTCGCCGGCCACCTCCCAAGCGACTGGGTGGTTGCACGACCAAGCCCGGCGCGGCAGCGTGCCCTCCGGCAGCACCGCGGGCAGGCGCTGCGTGCCGCGCGCCGTCTCGACCTCAAGCTCGGCGGGCTCGCCGGGCCTCCAGGGCACATAGACCTTGAAGCCGCTGCGGGCGCTGTCGGGGAAGGCAGCGTAGTGCACCAGCACGTCCGGCCGGGGCAGCAGCTCCGTAACAGCGCATTCGGCGATCCCCGTGCGCACGGTGAGCCGCAGGATGCGGTCCTCGTAGGCGTGGACCCAGCCTTCCAGGTAGGCGCCATCCCGGTCGCACCAGAACCGCTCGACGACGTGGAGGCAGCGCACGGGCTCGTTGGCGCCCGCGGTGGCCAGCGCGATCGGCGGGCGGGACCAGGGGGCGAGCCGGTCCGCCGCCGCCCAAACCGCCGCGTCCTCGGCGCCCTCGGTGCGGGTGGCGATGCAGAGTTGGAACAGCGCGCCGGGACCGTTGCCGAACGGATCGAAGCGCAGGGTGACGGCGTCCGCCTCACCCGGCTCGGGCCGCAGGGCACGAGCTTCGCCGCCCTCGGCCCGGCGCAGCAGCACGCGCAGCCCGACACGCGCGCCGGGCGGCACGGCGTCGAGCGGGAGGATCAGCGACGCGAGACAGGCAGCCTCGGCGGCGAAGCGTTCAGCGACGATGATGCGCACGGGATGCAGGCGTCAGCGATAGCCCGGAAGGCCCGATGGCGGGCCGCCACGCTGGAACAGCCGGGCATCGCCGAGCCGCGGGCCGCGCTCGATGCCCTGCAGAGAGCCGCCGCGGTCGTAGTAGGTGGTATCGCCGCCCGGCCCGGTGCGCGAGCTGCCGACGGTGGCGCCGTTGCGGTCGTAGTAGCGCGTGTCGCCGCCGGGTCCGGGGCGAGCCGTCCCCTGCAGGGCGCCGCTGCGGTCATAGAAACGGGTGTCGCCGCTCGGCCCGGTGCGCTGGCTCAGGCCATCGCGGTCGAGGCCCGGCCGCGGGGGAAAGGACGGCTGGGCCAACGCGGGGGAGCAGGCCAGCAGCAGCGAGAGCAATGACCATCTCATCATGTGAACCTTACCTCGGCCTCGCCGGCGTGATCGAATACGATACGGACCCGCGCACCCGGCGGCACGAGGTCCTTGCCGGTCCAGGACCCGGTGGTGACGACCTGCCCGGCTTGCAGGCCGCCCGCCCAGCGCGCACCCTCGTTGGCCAACCACACCAGCAGGCGCAGCATGTCGCCTCCGGGGTTGCCGACACCTGACTTGATCTCGGCGCCGTCCACCAGCAGGCGCACCCGCTCGACCGCGAGGTCGGTCCCGGGCCAGTCCGCGATGGGAGGGCCGACGACAAGGCCGCCATGCGACAGGCTGTCGGCCAGGTTGGACAGCTTGTCCACCGCGTCCGCGTCGGCGAAGCGGGATTGCAGCACCTCGATGGCGGGATGGGCGCTCGCGACCGCGGCCAGGACCTCCGCCTCGGTATAGGGCGTATCCTGCGGCGGCAGGCTGGCGCCGAGCCGCACCGCGATCTCGGCCTCGACGCCGCGCAGGGGGCAGTCCTCGGACGAGACCTCGGCGGGGCTCTCCTGGATGCCGGCGGCCGGCAGCGGCGCGCAGGTGCAGGGTTGGCCCGGCGCCGGGCTGCCGACCTTCCAGCCGCCGATCCCGCCGAGTTCAGCCATGATCTCCCGCTGGATCAGGTAGGCCTGCGTCTCGGTCTTCGGAGTCATCACCTCGGGCAGCGAGCGAATCGGCTGCGCCGGGTCGCGCCGGGCGCTGAGCAGGAGGCGGGCGGCGTCGGCGTGTCGGTCCAAGCGGGCAGCCTCCATGCGCCCCGAGCGGCGCGGAGACAGCAAACCCCAAGCGGCCGCGCGGGACAAGCCCGGCGCGGCCGGATGGAGGGTTCCCGGATGGAGGGTTTCAGGCCGCCTTGCGGTTGACCCGGCTCTCGGCGATCTGCGTCAGCTTCTGGTCGGTCTCCTTCTCCTCCTGCAGCGTCTGCTTCAGGGGCTGCACCGCGTCCTGCTTGCCGAGCTGCTGGGCGTAGGCGAGGATCGAGCCGTAGCGGGTGATCTCGTAGTGCTCGACGGCCTGGGCGGCCGACAGCATGGCGGCATCGCGCACCTCCGGGTCGTCGCAATCGCCCATGATCTCCTTCGCCTCAGCCAGGATGCCATCCATCGCCTGGCAGTCCACGCCCTTGGCGGTCTGGCCGAGCTTCTGGAACACCTGCTCCAGGCGCTGGACATGACCCTGCGTCTGGCTGAGGTGCTGCTGGAAGGCGCTCTTCAACTCGGGGCTGGACGCCTTCTCGGCCATCGTCGGCAGGTTCTTCACGATCTGCTGCTCGGCGTAGTAGATGTCCTGCAAGGTGTGCACGAACAGGTCGTCGAGCGTCTTGATAGGCTTCGAGAACAGGCCCATGGCGGTTTCTCCTTATGCGATTTCGGGGCGGCGCGGAGCCGCGCACCCCTAACGCCCCGGCAGGACCGGCGGTTCAGAGCGTTTCGAGCAGCCCGGCGATCACGGCTGCGCGCGGTGCCAGTTGGCGCCACAGGATGTGCTCGTGGCTGGCGTGGGCGCCGGCGCCGGGACAGCCGAGGCCGTCCAGCGTGGGAATGCCGAGCGCGGCTGTGAAGTTGCCGTCGGAGCCGCCGCCGCGATGCTGCTTGGGCATGGGGATGCCGACCTGCTCGGCGATCGCACGCGCCCGGCCGTAGAGCGCGAGGATGTCCGGCGTCTCGGCCATCGGCGGGCGGTTCATGCCGCCCTCGACGCTGATCTTGCAGCGCGGGTCCGCCGCCTGCAGGCCGAGCAGCAGCGCCTCCATCCACTCGCCCTCGGCCGCCGTCGGCACGCGCAGGTCGATCTCGCAGCCCGCGTCCGGCGCGATGACGTTGGGGCGCGAGCCGCCCCAGATGGGCGCCACGTTCAGCGTGATGCCGCGCGCCTGGTCCACGAGGGCGTGGATGCGGCCGATCTGCACCGCCAGCTCGACCACCGCCGACGCGCCGTCCGCGAAGCTGCTGCCGGCATGGGCGCCGCGGCCCTCGACGCGCAGCACGAAGCGGCCGACGCCCTTGCGCGCCGTGACCGCGGCGCCGCCCGGCCCGGCGGGCTCGGGGATCAGCGCGCACTCCGCGAGGGCTGCCTCGCGCTCGATCAGCGCGCGTGAGGTCGGGCTGCCCACTTCCTCGTCCGGGGTGAGCAGCAAGGTGATGGGCCGCCGGGTCGGAACACCCTGGCGCAGGATGGAGCGGACGGCATGGAACGCGAGGAAGCTGCCGGCCTTCATATCGAGGATGCCGGGCCCGTGCGCCTGCTCGCCGTCCACGCGGACCGGCATCGTGTCCAGCGTGCCGTGGCCCCACACCGTGTCGAGGTGCCCGGCGATCAGCACCGGCTTTCCGGTCTGCGTTCCAGAGGGGCCCGGCGTGCGCGCCACGAGGGCGTCGCCGAAGCCGTCGCGGCCGGGCACGCGAGTCAGGTCCGCGCCGGCGCGGGCCAGCTCGCCCTCGGCCACGTCCATCAGGCGGTTGACGGCGGCCGGGTCGGTGGTGGGCGTCTCGATGCGCACCCACTCCTGCAACTCGGCGAGCAGGTCCTCGGAGGTGCCCGTTTCGGTCCGCGGCATCGCCATTCCCCCTCTGTGCCGGCTTGACCTTCGCATCGCCCCCATGCCTTGTCCAACCCGGCACGGAGGGGGATGACATGGGCGGGAGCGGGTTCGGGGTCGGCCAGAGCGCCAGCGTGGCCAAGACGATCACGGAGGCGGACATCCTGCTGTTCGCCGCCGTCAGCACCGACACCAACCCGGTGCACCTGGACGCCGAGGCCGCCAAGGCGTCGGTGTTCGGGGAGCGGGTGGCGCACGGGATGCTGTCGGCCGGGCTGATCAGCGCCGTGCTCGGTACCAGGCTGCCGGGGCCGGGCACGGTCTATCTCGGCCAGACCTTGCGCTTTCGCGCGCCCGTGCGCATCGGCGACACCGTGACGGCGACGGCGGAGGTCTCGGCCTACGACCCGGAGAAGCGCCGGGCGACGCTGAAAACGACCTGCACCGTGGCGGGCAAGGTGGTGATCGACGGCGAAGCGACCGTGCTGGTGCCAGCACAGCCCTGATGCAGGTATTTCGGGACTGGCGCGGCCTGCCCGACGCGGCGCGCGGCGCGGCCGTGGCCTTGGGCAACTTCGACGGCGTGCATCTGGGCCACGCCCACGTGCTGCGCGCGCTGCACGGGGCGCGGCCGGACCGCCCGCTCGCGGTGCTGACCTTCGAGCCGCACCCGCGGGAGCTGTTCCGCCCGGAGGACCCGCCGTTCCGGCTGACGCTATCCGAGGAGCGCGCGGCGGCGCTGGCGGCGCTCGGCGTCGAGCTGCTGTACGAGCTGCCGTTCGACCGCGCCTTCTCGATGCTGGACGCCGAGGCGTTCGTGACGGAGGTGCTGCATCGAGGGCTGGGCGCGGCGCATCTGTGCTGCGGGCCGGATTTCGCCTTCGGCCACAGGCGGGGCGGCGACGCAGCCTTCCTCGCAAAGCGCGCGGAGGCGCTCGGCATGGGGCTGACCGTCGTGCCGCCGCTGGCCGACGCGGGCGGGCCGATCAGCTCCAGCCGCATCCGCCGGCTGCTGCAGGACGGCTATCCCGAGCGCGCCGGCGCCGAGCTGGGCCGTCCCTGGGCGATCCGCGGCGCCGTCGCGCACGGCGAGAAGCGCGGGCGCACCATCGGCTTCCCCACCGCGAACGTGCCGCTCGGCCGGCACCTGGAGCCGGCGCGGGGCGTCTACGCCGTGACGGTCCGGCTCGCCTCCGGCGCCGCGGTGCCCGGCGTCGCCAATATCGGCCGGCGGCCCACAGTGAACGAGGGCACGGAGAGCCGGCTGGAGGCGCATCTGTTCGACTGGGAGGGCGACCTGTATGGCGAGGAGGTGTCGGTGGCACTGCACCGGTTCCTGCGCGCCGAGCGCCGTTTCGCTAACTTCGACGAGCTGCGCGCGCAGATCGGGGCGGCCGCTGCCGCGGCGCGCACTGGAGCGTTCTCATCGTAGGTGAGAACGCTCCAGTGCTTATTTCATGCGGCTACTCAAGCCAATCGGACCAAAGTGCGGGTCCGATTGGCTTGAAGCCGCACTATGTTAAGCCTCAGCCCCCTGACTTGACCCGCGGGCGGCCCTGCCGCCAAGGACCCCCATGAGCGACGCTCCCGACTACCGTGATACCGTCTTCCTGCCGAACACCGCGTTCCCCATGCGCGGCGACCTGCCCAAGCGCGAGCCGGCCATCCTGGCGCGCTGGCAGGCGATGGGGCTGCAGCAGCGGCTGCGCGAGCAGGCCGCAGGAAAGCCGCCCTTCATGCTGCATGACGGGCCGCCCTACGCGAACGGGCAACTGCATATCGGCCACGCGCTGAACAAGATCCTGAAGGACGTGATCAACCGCGCGCACGCCATGGCGGGCGAGGACGCGCACTACATCCCGGGCTGGGACTGCCACGGCCTGCCGATCGAGTGGCAGGTCGAGGAGCGCTACCGCAAGTCGAACCGCGACAAGGACGCGGTGCCGATCCTGGATTTCCGGGCGGAGTGCCGCGCCTGGGCGCAGAAATGGCTGGACGTGCAGGCGGACGAGTTCCGCCGCCTGGGCGTCGAGGGCGATTACGCGCACCGCTACGCCACCATGGACTTCGCCTCCGAGGCCGCCATCGCCGGGGAGATCGGCCGCTTCCTGCTGAATGGCGCGCTGTATCGGGGCTTGCGTCCGGTGATGTGGTCGCCGGTCGAGAAGACCGCGCTGGCCGAGGCGGAAGTCGAGTACCACGACCGCACCAGCGACACCGTGTTCGTGCGCTTCCCCGTGCTCGACCGCGAGCTGGCCGGGGACCTGGCTGGCGCGTCGGTCGCGATCTGGACGACGACGCCCTGGACCATCCCGGGCAACCGGGCGCTGGCCGCCGGCGCCGAGATCGACTACGCGCTGGTGCGGGTGGACGGCACGGCGCCGGCCTCAAGGGCGCGAGAGGGCGAGCGGCTGATCGTAGCGCTCGCGCTGCTGCCGCAGGTCTGCGCCGAGGTGGGCATCACCCTGCACCACGTGCTGCGCGTGCTGAAGGGCGCGGAGCTGGAAGGGGTGCTCTGCGCGCACCCGCTGCGCGGGCATGGTGACGAAAGAGGGGGCTACGACTTCGACGTTCCCGTGCTGATGGGCGATTTCGTCACCACCGAGCAGGGCACCGGCATCGTGCATCAGGCGCCGGCGCACGGCGAGGAGGATTTCGCGCTGTGCCGGGCGCACGGCATCGAGGTGCTGGAGACGGTGGGCGAAGATGGGACCTACAATCCCTGGGTGCCGCTGTTCGCCGGCATCCACGTGTACAAGGCGGCCGACCCGGTGTCGGCGGCGCTCGGGCAAGCGGGCGGGCTGCTCCGGCGCGACAAGCTGGTCCACTCCTACCCGCATTCCTGGCGCAGCAAGGCGCCGCTGATCTACCGCGCGACGCCGCAATGGTTCATCGCCATGGACGGCGAGACCCGCATCCGCGCGCGGGCGCTGGAGGCCATCGCCGAGACGCGCTTCGTGCCCGAGAGCGGCCGCACCCGCCTGGCCGGCATGGTCGCGACCCGGCCGGACTGGTGCATCAGCCGGCAGCGCGCCTGGGGCGTGCCGATCCCCGTTTTCGTCGAGCGCGCCACGGGCGAGCCGCTGCGCGATCCGGACGTGGTGGCGCGCGTGGTGGAGGCGTTCCGCGCCGAGGGCGCCGACGCGGGGTTCTCGTCGCCGCCGGGCCGCTTCCTCGGCGAGGGCCGCGACCCGGCCGCGTACGAGCAGGTCATGGACATCGTGGACGTATGGTTCGAGAGCGGATCGAGCCACGCCTTCGTGCTCGAGGCGCGCGGGCTGCCTTGGCCAGCCGACCTCTACCTCGAAGGGTCGGACCAGCACCGCGGCTGGTTCCAGTCCTCCTTGCTGGAGGCGATCGGCACGCGGGGGCGGGCGCCGTTCAAAGCGGTGCTGACCCACGGCTTCGTGCTGGACGAGCAGGGCCGCAAGATGAGCAAGTCGCTCGGCAACGTGACGGCGCCGCAGGATGTGAGCGACAAGTACGGCGCCGACATCCTGCGGCTGTGGGTGATGGGCGCCGACACCGAGGACGACCTGCGGATCGGGCCGGAGATCCTGAAGCAGCAGGCCGAGCTGTACCGCCGGCTGCGCAACACGCTGCGCTGGCTGCTGGGCTCGCTGGACGGGTTCAGCGAGGCCGAGCGCATCGAGCCGGCCGAGATGCCGGAGCTGGAGCGCTGGGTGCTGCACCGGTTGGCCGAGCTGGACCGCCTCGTGCGCGGCGCGGTCGCGAGCCATGAGTGGACGGGGGTTTACCCGGCGATCCACGCGTTCTGCTCCAGCGACCTGTCCGCCTTCTACTTCGACATCCGCAAGGACGCGCTGTACTGCGACCGGCCGGACAGCCTGCACCGCCGGGCCGTGCGGACCGTGCTGGACCATCTGCATCGCTGCCTCGCGACCTGGCTCGCGCCGGTGCTGGTGTTCACCGCCGAGGAAGCCTGGACGGCGCGGTTCGGCGAGGCGGACAGCGTGCACCTGCAAGGGTTCGCGGCGGTCCCGGCCGAGTGGCAGGACGACGCGCTGGCCCGCAAATGGGAGCGCATCCGCGCCATCCGCCGGCGCATCACGGTGCCGCTCGACGAGGCGCGCAAGACCGGGGTGATCGGCGCGGGGCTGCAGGCGGCGGCAAGGCTGCCGCTCACTGCGAGCGAGATGCCCCTGCTCACTGCGGACGAGTGGGCCGAGACCGCCATCGTCTCCGCGGTCGAGCTCGTGTCCGACCCGGGCGGGATCGAGGCGGCGGACGCCGTGATCTCGCGCGCGCCGGGCGAGAAATGCGCCCGCTGCTGGCGCGTGCTGCCGGAGGTCGGCCGCGGACGCCACGCAGCGCTTTGCCTGCGCTGCGACGACGCGGTGGAGAGCGGGCTGGTGTACCGGGCGGCGGCGGCCGACGTCCGAGAGGACGCGGCGGAATGACCGCGCGTGGGCGGATCGGCCTCGCCCTGGCGGTCGCCCTGCTGGTGCTGGCGGCGGACCAGGCCAGCAAGTGGTGGGTGCTGGAGGTGCTGCGCCTGCCCGAGCGCGGGCAGGTGGTGCTGGCGCCGTTCCTGAACCTCACCATGGTGTGGAACCAGGGCGTCACCTTCGGGCTGCTGCGGATGGGTGACGGCTGGGGTCCGCTGCTGCTCGCGGGGGTGGCGCTCGCGGTGGTGGCGGCGCTCGGCGTGTGGATCGCGCGGGCGGAGAACCGGCTCGTCGCGGGCGCGCTCGGCGCCGTCGCGGGGGGTGCGGTGGGCAACATCATCGACCGGCTGCGCTTCGGCGCGGTGGTGGATTTCGTGCACGCCCATGCCTGGGGCTGGTCGTGGTACGTGTTCAACGTGGCGGACGCGGCGATCGTCTGCGGCGTGGCCGTGCTCCTGCTGGAAGGCGTGATGCCAAGGTCGCAGGAGTCGCGGCGGCGCTTGCGGGCAGGGGCGGATCGGGGCTAAACGGCGCCGC
>JBBSIT010000056.1:0-12437 GCA_038231995.1 Acetobacterales bacterium
CGGCCTGCACGACACGGCCGAGGCGCTGCGCCGCATCGCCGCCGCCCGCGCGCCCTTCATCTCCCGCGGCGACCGCTCCGGCACCCACGCGGCCGAGCTGCGGCTCTGGCAGCAGGCGGGCATCGACCCCACCCAAGGCTGCGGCGCCTGGTACCGGGAGGTCGGCCAGGGCATGGGCCCGGCGCTCAACATCGCCGCCGCGCAGAACGCCTACGCGCTCACCGACCGCGGCACCTGGCTCGCCTTCCGCAACCGCCAGGACCTGCGAATCGCCGTCGAGGGGGATGCGCGGCTGTTCAACCAGTATGGCGTCATGCTGGTGAACCCGCAGCGCCACCCGCACGTGAAGGCCGCGGATGGGCAGCGTTTCATCGACTGGCTGCTCTCCCCTGCCGGGCAGGCGGCCATCGCCTCCTATCGCATCGGCGGCGAGCAGCTCTTCTTTCCCAATGCAACCCAGCCCGAGCCGGGATCGTAGGGATGCGGGCCAGAACGCCCTGCGGGCCTCGCGCCCGGGCCGTGCGGGTGCGTCATCGCGGCGAACGGCGGAGGTGCAGCGTGTCCGAGCCCGAGTGCCACAGCTTCGCCGATGACGGGCGCATCCCGAACTCCGCGCTGCCGCTGCTGGTGCTGCGCGCCGCCCTGCCGGCCGACGCGGGGGAGATCGAGCAGGTGTTCGCCCGCAACGGCTGGACCGGCGCATGGCGGGATGGGATCTATCCCTTCCACCACTTCCACAGCACGGCCCACGAGGTGCTCGGCATCGCGCGCGGCCGGGCGAGCGTGCGGTTCGGCGGCCCGGGCGGCACGGCGCTCGACCTCGGCGCCGGCGACGCGGTGGTGATCCCGGCCGGGGTCGGGCACTGCAACGAGGGCGCCAGCGGCGACTTCCTGGTGGTCGGCGCCTACCCCGGCGGCGCGGCGTGGGACGTGCGCCGCGGCGAGCCGGCCGA
The DNA here is from genome assembly GCA_038231995.1 of Acetobacterales bacterium. Classification (GTDB taxonomy): domain Bacteria; phylum Pseudomonadota; class Alphaproteobacteria; order Acetobacterales; family Acetobacteraceae; genus JBBSIT01. The sequence goes on from JBBSIT010000056.1 coordinate 954, forward strand.
GCGCCGCGAGGTGCTGCGCAACCTGGCAGCCGTGACGCTGCCGGAGACTGACCCGGTGCAGGGCGCCCACGGCCCGCTGATGCGGCTCTGGCGGGCAACGGGCCAGCCGGCATCGTGAAGGCCCAGGTTCCCGGCGGCGCATGGACGCCGCGGCATCTGCAAGGAGGCTGAGGAGAATGGACCAGCCGCCGGATGCGCGCGCCGCACTACCCGATCTGGACACGCCCGACGCGCCGATCCGGCCGCACTGCCTCGTGCGCACGGACGACGATGGCGAGCCGGCCGACACGACGCCGTCCTACATCCGGGTCGGCGACCGCAGCCCGGCCTGGAGCGACCTCTACCACGTGACGCTACGGCTGAGCTGGCCCCGCTTCCTCGCCGCCGGGTTCGGCTTGGCCGTGGCGCTGAACCTGGTTTTCGCGCTGCTCTACCTCGCCGTGGGCGGCCTCGAAGGCGGCACCATGGGCGCGTTCGCCGACGCGTTCTATTTCAGCGTGCAGACCATGTCGACGGTGGGCTACGGCAACCTCCATCCCGTCACGCACCCGGCCAACCTTCTGGCCAGCCTCGAGGCCATGCTCGGCATGACCGGCTTCGCGCTCGCCGCGGCCGTCAGCTACGCCAGGGTCTCGCGGCCGAGCGCGCGCCTGCTGTTCAGCCGCGTCGCGGTCGTCGCGCGGCACGAGGGCCGGCCGGCGCTGATGTTCCGCTGCGCCAACCGGGGCTACAACCACATCCTGGAAGCCAAGGTGGCCGTCACCCTGGTCCAGACCGAGGCGACCCCGGAAGGCGAGCGCATGCGCGGCTTCCACGAGCTGGCCCTCAAGCACCCCAGTACCCCCGTGTTCGCCCTGCCATGGACGATCATCCATCCCATCGACGCGGACAGCCCCTTGCACGGCCGCACGCAGGAGCAGCTTGCACAGGCGGGGGCCGAGATCATCGTGCTGCTGAGCGGCATCGACGACGCCTACGGCCAGGCCGTGCATGCCCGGCACTCCTACATCGCCACGGAGCTGCGCTGGGACGCCCGTTTCGCCGACGTGCTCACCCGGGCGCGGGACGGACGGACCCGGATCGACCTGCGCCGCTTCCACGACGTGCAGCCCGAGTCGGGGCCGCCGGTGCAGGGCGCCTGACGGAAGCATCGCGGCGCAACGTCATCGAGCGCCGGCGCCCTGTGGGTGATCCAGGAAGAAGCGGAGCATCTCGCGCGAGGCATCGGGGCCACGCGGGTCGGTGTAGGACCCGGCGGGGCTGCCGCCGGACCACGCGTGGCCGCCGCCATGGATGAGCCACTGCTCCAGCACGGCCTGCCCATCGCCATCGCTGTGGAGGGTGCGGCTGTAGGCGTGGCCGCCCGGCACCTGGCCCTGTTGAACCTCCGTCCGCAAACCGGCGGCTGCCGCCGCGCCCGACTGCGAGATGACCTGGTCGCCGTTGCGGGGGTGCACGGTGGTGTCGCGGTCCGCGTGGAACACGATGGTCGGGACCACCCGTTGGCCTGCCCCCGTCAATGGTGCGCCGGCCGCGCCCTGCCGCATGGCGGCGAAGGCAGAGGGCATGTCGCGCGCCGCCCCGCAGGCGAGGCCGGAATGCACGCCGGCCGCGGCGTAGAGGTCCGGGTAGGCCAGCCCCATGATGGCGGCCGCCGCCCCGCCGGCCGACAGCCCGGCGACATAGACGCGTCGCGGGTCGATCGCATGGTCGCGCATGACCTGGCGCGTGATGCCCGCGATCAGCGCCGGCTCGCCCTGGCCACGCCGCTGGTCGCCCGGGCTGAACCAGTTCCAGCACTTCTGGGCGTTGGCGGAACTCGGCTGCGCCGGGTAGGCGACGAGAAGGGGGTGCTCCTCGGCGAGCGCGTTCATGCGCGTGCCGGCGGCGAAGTCGTCGGGCGACTGGGTGCAGCCGTGCAGCATGACGACCAGCGGCGCCGGCTCGCCGCGATAGGTGCTGGGGATGTACAGCTTGTAGGCGCGGGTCCCGGCCTCGCTGGCGAAGGACATCGCCAGGAAACGCGCGCCGTCCGGCGCCGGGTCGGGCGCCTGCGCCGGGGAGGGTCGTGCCAGCCCGGCGAGCCCCGGCTCCATGCCGCCCTGGTTGAGCTGGTCGAGGACGCCGCGCAACGCCTCCGGCATCTGCGGCATCGCGGGTCCGCCCATGCCGCCGGCGGGCTGCCAGGCGCCGGCGCCCGCCGCGCGGGGGGCGGGCTTGGGCGAGGACGGCTCGGGATCGACCGGCTCGCCCGTCTCGGGCTCCACGTCGATGATGCGCGGCCGGCGGCCGGCCTGCGGATCCGCGGCGCCGCGCGATGGGGCCTTGGCGGGGGCGGCATCCGGCGCTTCCTCGCCGCGGAACAGGCGCTGCAGGAGGGCTGCGGCCTCGTTCAGCCGGCCGGCACGGGTGAGACGGGTCGCCTCGATCATGTCGGGGGGACGTGCAGCGTTCATGTCAGGGACTTTCAATGCGCGGGTGCAGGCCGGCCTCCTCGCGAGGAGGCCCGATCCGCATCCCGGTTGGGACTGTCGGCGGTGGAGGCGGGCGGCGAGGTCCGGTCCGCGGTTGCGGTCGGCCAGGGCGGCCTTCACCGCAGCGCTGGCCTGTAGCGCCCCGAGGACGGAGATCGAGGTGATCGTGGCGCGGGCGAGTTCGGGCGAGACATCGGCCGCGATGGTGGCCAGGCCGAGCACCCGGATGTCGAGCATCTGACCGGCTGTGCGCGCCGCCTCAAGGTCCTCACGGCTGTAGTGCCGCAAGCCAAGGTCCAGGTTCTTTCGCGCCACGGACTGCTTGGCCGCATCGGCGTGCCGTTCGATCTGGTTGCGGATCGCGGTGCGGATGAAGTCGGTCCGGTTGGAGTAGAAGCCGTCCTGCACCAGGAGGTCGATATGGCCGAGATCGACGTAGCCGAGGTTGATCGTGATCTTCTCGGTGTCGCCGCCGGTCTTGGGCCGCAGTTCGTATACATTGCCGGCCATCTTACCATCCTTCGACCATCCATGTGGATGGTAATTGGGGGTCGGCTGGCGACATTCAAGGCGAGCCGAGCGAGCTGTTCAACGATTGCATGGGGCGGAACCCTGCCAGCGTAAGAAGCTCGCTGGAATTGTATAAACGGCCGGCGCCGCATCCCCGGCCAGTCCCTTGCGGCCCGGATGCAGCATGCTTCTCTGTTCAGACAGACAATCGTCCCTTTGTGAGCATGTTCCACTTGGGATGCGGCCCGGCGTGCTCGGCATGCGCCGCAGCCCGTGCTATGGTCCCGCGCATGGTTCAGGGTTCCTTTGGCGCACCGGGCGCCGCGATGCTTGGCTCTCCCGCGTTCCGGCCGGACGAGCGCGCTGTCCTGATGGACCGGATCGCCGAAGCGCTCGGCGGCACCGGCGAGGTCTGGCTGCTGACCGGGCCGCGCGGCTCGGGCAGGACGACTCTGCTGGACGGCGCCATCGCCGGGCTGCCCGGCCCGCCCACGCGCATGGTGCGGGTTGCCGCCGACCCAGGCCAGGCGGGGCTGAGCCTGCGCGAGTTCGTGGCGCGGGTCGCGGGACCGGGCGCCCAGGCCGGGTATGCGCTGGAGCAGGCCTTCGAGCTGCTCACCGGCGACGACCCGCCGGTCCTGGTCATCGACGGCGCGGACGGCCTGGCGCCGGAGGTGCTGCGCTACATCCAGCTTGCCTCCAAGTCGGCGCCCGGCCTGCAAGTCTTCCTCGTGGCCCTTCCGGGCTTCCGGGCCGTGCTGGACCGTGACGAGTTCGCCCACCTGCGGTCCCGCCTGGGGCCGGAGCTGGCCGTGCCGCCCCTCTCCGAGCAGCCGCCGGCCCAGGCTTCGGGGCAGCCGGCAGCAGGAGCGATCAGCCATCCGACGCCGCGCCGGGCTGAGGGCGCCTCCGCGCCGATCGCGGCACCGCCGGCTAGGCTCGCCCCGCCCCGGCCCGGCCCGAGGCGGCAGGTGGGCGCCCTGGCGGCCCTGATCCTGCTGGCGGCCGGCGGGCTGGGCGCCTGGGCCGTCCTGACTACGCCGCGCATAGCGGATGCGCCGGCCAAGCCGCCCTCGCCGCGGGCGGACCAGGCGTCCCCGGCCGCGGCGCCTGTCCCTCCGGCGCAGGAGGCGGCCCTGCCTGCACCGCCCGCGACGCAGCCGGTCCCGCCCGAGCTGACGGCGGCGCTGCTGGACCGGGGCGAGGCCATGCTCGCGATCGGAGACGTGTCCGCGGCCCGGCTGCTGTTCGAGCGCGCGGCGGCTGGCGGCAGCGCCCCGGCGCTGCGCGCGGCCGGCCAGGCCTACGATCCCGCCGTCCTCTCCCGGCTCGGCGCCGTCGGGATCAGACCCGACGCCGCCCGGGCCGTCGCGTTCTACGACAAGGCCGCCGCCCTCGGCGACGCCGAGGCGCACCGGCTGCTCGTGCTGCTGAAAGCCCGGGAGGCACGGCGATGACGAGTTTGATCCGCGCCGTCATGATCCTGGCCGCGCTCTGGGCCAGCGCGGCGCCGCGTCCTGGCGCGGCCCAGGCGCCCGCCGGCGCTCCCGCATCGCCCACCCGTTCGGCGGCCGTGATCGGCGTCATCTCGGGCGGCATCGACGGGACTTACGCCCGCATCGCCGCCGACCTGATGGCCGTGCTGGACGACGGCGACCGGCTGCGGGTGCTGCCGATCCTCGGCCGCGGGTCCGTGCAAAACGTCGCCGACATCATGGGGCTGCGCGGCGTCGATATCGGGATCGTGCAGTCCGACGTGCTCGCCTATCTCCGGCGCGAGCGTCTCCTGCCCGACGTGGGGCGCAAGCTGCAATACATCGCCAAGCTCTACGACGAGGAGGTGCATGTCCTGGCCCGGCGCGGCATCGCCCGCGTCCAGGACCTCGCGGGGCAGGCGGTGAACTTCGACGTGCGGGGCAGCGGCACGGCCATGACGGCCTCGGTGCTGTTCAGCGGGCTCGGCGTGCCCGTGCGGCCGGCCCATGACGACCAGGCCACCGCGGTCGAGAAGCTGAAGCGCGGGGAGATCGCCGCCCTCGTCTATGTCACGGGCAAGCCGGCGCGGCTGTTCTCCGACCTGGATGAAGGCGCCGGGCTGCACCTGCTGCCCATCCCCCTCAGCCCGGCGCTGCTGGAAACCTACTTGCCGGCTCGGCTCGACCACCAGGACTACCCCGCCCTGGTGCCGGACGGCGCCGGCGTGGATACGGTGGCGGTGGGAGCGGTGATGGCCACCTACGCGTGGCAGCCCGGGAGCGAGCGCTACGCCCGGATCGAAGCGTTCGTGGACGCCTTCGCCGACCGCTTCGCCCAGTTCCTGCAGCCGGCCCGCCATCCCAAATGGCGCGACGTGAACCTGGCAGCCCAGGTGCCGGGCTGGACCCGCTTCCCTCCGGCCGAGACGCGGCTGGCCGGCCGCGTGGCCAGCGCCTCGGCCCAGCCCGCGCCGCCGCAGCCCGAGGCGCGCCCTGCGCGGACCGTGCGCCGCCGCGCTCCAGCCCGTGCCATGCCGCCGGCTCCGGGCGAGTGGGATGACGAACCGCCTGATCCCGGCGTGGTAGGCCGGGGCCTTTACTGACGTCCGGCGCCGTCGGCTCTGGCCGAGATAGTACGCAAGCTCAACCCAGACCCTTCTCCTCCTCCACGACCTCCCCCAGCCGCCGGGCCAGGAACGCCGTCACCGCGACCTCCTCCGCCGTCAGCCCGGACGTGTGGTCCTGCAGCGCCTCATCCGCCCGCACCTTCAGCGCCTCGGCCAGGCTGCCGTCGAGGTAGCCCTCGAACACCGCAGGGTGGATGTAGCATTTGCGGCAGATGGCCGGCGTGTTGCCCAGGCGGGCCGCCACGCTCTCGACGGCGGCCACAACGTTCTTCTTGGCCTTCGCCTGGCTGTCGTACATCTCGAACTCCGCCAGCGCCATCGCCGCCAGGTTGGTCGCCGCCCAGGTGCGGAAGTCCTTCGCGGTGATCTCCTCGCCGCTCACCTCGCGCAGGTAGGCGTTCACGTCATCCGACACGATGTCGTGCACCGCGCCGTCCTCGTCCACGTACTGGAACAGGTCCTGACCCGGCAGGTCGCGGCACCGCTCCACCACGCGGGCCAGCCGGCGGTCCTGCAGGTCGATGTGGTGCTGCACCCCGTGCTTGCCGCGGAAGTCGAAGGTGAGCTTGCTGCCCTTGATCCGCGCATGGCCGTCGCGCAGCGTCGTCAGCCCGAAGCTGTCGTTGGTGCGCGCGTATTCCTCGTTGCCCACCCGCATCATGGTCTTCTCGAGCAGCGCCACGATGGCGGCCACCACCTTGCGCCGGGGCAGCCCGGGCAACCCGAGATCCTGCTGGACCTGCGCGCGAATCGCCGGCAGCACCCGGCCGAACACCAGCATTTTGCCGTATTTCGCCTCGTCGCGCACTTCGCGCCACCGCGCGTGGTAGCGGTACTGCTTGCGGCCGCGCGCATCCCGCCCCACCGCCTGCAAGTGCCCCCTGGGGTCGCGGCAGATCCACACGTCGGTGTAGGCGGGCGGGATCGCCAGCTTGCGGGCACGCTCCAGCACCGCCTCGTCGCTCACTTTCGTGCCATCCGGTTGCAAGTAGGCGAAGCCGTCGCCATCTCTGATCCGCCGCAGGCCTGGCTTGCGGTCGGTCACGTAGTGCAGCTTCGCTGCCGCGGCTGCCGCCTTGGCGGCGGGATCGACGTCGGCTTGTTCGCTGGCGCGCATGTCTGCTGAAGTGTTCCTGCCGTGGTTGCTTTCCAACACCGGGCAGGTCCTGTGGTTCCAACCCATTGTCCACACCCGGACAGAATGGTCCGGATGCAAAATGACGTGATTGCGAATAGACAGCACACGAACTTGAGATAGAAAGCGGCGTTCTTCAAACCGACCCCCATCAACAACAATGCGAGATGAAGCAGGACCGATGAGCCAACTCCGTGACCAGGCCGCGACAGCAACCCGCCGCTTCACCTCGTTACGAGAAGCCGCCGGCCCGCGCGCTACCCTGCTCTGTTTCTCCCATCTGCGCTGGGACTTCGTGTTCCAGCGGCCGCAGCATCTGCTGAGCCGCGCCGCACGCACCATGCGCGTCATTTTCTGGGAAGAGCCGATCGGGACGGACCGGCCCGCCCCTCATCTCAGCCTCCGCAGCTCCGCCGAGGGCGTGCTGGTCGCCCAGCCCTGCCTGCCCGCCGGCCTTGACCCGGCGGCCGCCACCGCCGCCCAGCGCACCCTGCTCGACGGCATGCTCCGCGAGCTCGCCGTGACCGATCCGGTGCTGTGGTACTACACGCCCCAGGCCCTCGCCTTCTCCGGCCACCTGCGCGGCCGGCCCACGGTATATGACTGCATGGACGAGCTCTCCGCCTTCGTCGGCGCCGACCCGATGCTGCCCGTGCGCGAGCGCGAGCTGATGGCCCGCGCCGACCTGGTGTTCACCGGCGGCTACAGCCTTTATGAGGCCAAGCGCCACCAGCACGGCGACGCCCATCCCTTCCCCAGCGGCGTGGACACCGCGCATTTCGCCCCCGCGCGCGGCAGCCTTGCCGACCCGGCGGACCAGGCCGCCATTCCGCATCCCCGCCTCGGCTTCTACGGCGTGATCGACGAGCGGCTTGACCAGGACCTGCTCGCCGCCGTCGCAGACCTGCGGCCGGACCTGCACTTCGTGCTGGTCGGCCCCGTCGTGAAGGTTGACCCAGCTCGGCTTCCACGCCGACCGAACCTGCATTACCTCGGCGCCAAGAGCTACACCGAGCTGCCCGCCTACGTCGCCAACTGGGACGCGGCGCTGATGCCGTTCGCCATCAACGCGGCGACCCGCTTCATCAGCCCGACCAAGACGCCGGAATACCTCGCCGCCGGCCGCCCCGTGGTCTCGACGCCGATCGCCGATGTCGTGCGCCAGTACGGCAAGATGCGCGCGGTCAGCATCGCCGCCACCCCGGCGGCGTTTGCCGAGGCAGTGGATGCCGCGCTGAGGCTCGCCCGCACGCCCGCCGCGTGGCGGCCCGAGGCGGATGCCGTCCTCGCCGATATGTCATGGGACCGTACTTGGTCCCGCATGGCAGCTTTCATTAACGAGAAGCGTGGCATTGTCGCGCGCACCCAGGAGACACTGATGGCTAGCCGCGCCACCCGCCCGACCCAGACTGCCGCCTCGCGCACCCGGCCGCATTACGACTACCTCATCGTGGGCGCTGGCTTCGCCGGGTCGGTGCTGGCCGAGCGCCTGGCCGCCGGCTCGGGCAAGCGCGTGCTGATCATCGACCGGCGGCCGCATATCGGCGGCAACGCCTACGACGCGCCGGACGCGGCCGGCGTGCTGATCCACCCCTATGGCCCGCACATCTTCCACACGAACTCCAAGGCCATCCTCGACTACCTCAGCCGCTTCACGGAGTGGCGCCCGTACGAGCACCGCGTCCTCGCCCGCGTGAACGACCAGTTGCTGCCGATCCCGATCAACCGGATCACGGTGAACAAGTTCTTCGGCGTGGACCTGTCGCAGTCCGAGGTGGAGGATTTCCTCGCCTCCAAGGCCGAGCCGATCGAGACCATCCGCACCTCCGCCGACGTCGTGCTCTCCAAGGTCGGCCGCGAGCTGTACGAGACGTTCTTTCGCGGCTACACCCGCAAGCAGTGGGGCCTCGACCCGAGCGAGCTCGACAAGTCTGTCACCGCCCGCGTCCCCACCCGCACCAACGACGACGACCGCTACTTCAACGACACGTTCCAGCAGATGCCGCTGCACGGCTACACCCGCATGTTCGAGCGCATGCTCGACCACCCGAACATCACGGTCGAGCTTGGGGTGGACTATGCGGACGTGCAGTCGGAGGTCTCGTTTGACCAGCTCGTGTTCACCGGGCCGATCGACGAGTTCTTCGGCCACCGCTACGGCAAGCTCCCGTATCGCAGCCTGCGCTTCCAGCATGAGACGCATGACCAGGCGGTGTTCCAGCCCGTCGCCGTGGTGAACTACCCGCAGGAGACCGTGCCCTACACAAGGATCACCGAGTTCAAGTACCTCACCGGCCAGGAGCACGGCCAGACCAGCATCTGCTACGAGTTCCCGTCCGCCGAGGGCGACCCGTACTACCCCGTGCCCCGGCCCGAGAACGCGGCGCTGTTCCAGAAATACCAGGCGCTCGCCGACGCGACGCCGGACGTGCACTTCGTCGGCCGCCTCGCCACCTACAAGTACTACAACATGGACCAGGTAGTCGGGCAGGCGCTCGCGACCTATCAGCGCATCCTCGCCCAGCCGGCCCCTGCGCGCGCGCGCGCGGAGCAGGTGGCGACCGCGGCGGAGTAACGCCAGGGAACCCCCCGATGACCCCGCCGGCGCCCCGGCGCTCCCCGTTCCGCAGCTTCATGCAGAGGGGCTTCGAGGCATCCAGCCACCGGCGGCGGGACGGACGCCAGCTCGACGTGCTTGCCGCGACCCGGCACGATGAGCTGGCCGGCACCGACTATCGCCTGCTCCGCCAGGCCGGCATCCAGACTGCCCGCGACGCGCTGCGCTGGCATCTTATCGAGACGGCGCCGGGCCGTTACGACTGGTCGAGCTTCGTGCCGATGCTGCGAGCCGCCCGCGCCGCCGGCGTCCAGGTCGTGTGGGACCTCTGCCATTACGGCGTGCCCGAGGGTATCGACGTGTGGTCCCCCGCCTTCGTGGACCGCTTCGCCGCCTTCTGCACAACTGCTGCCCGCATCGCGCGCGACGAAGGTTACGAGGCGCCCGTCTGGTGCCCGATGAACGAGATATCGTTCTGGTCCTGGGCGGGCGGGGATAGGAACGCCTTCCATCCGTGCGGCGACGGCCAAGGCCACGCGTTCAAGCGCCAGCTCGTCCGCGCCGCCATCGCCGGCACCGAGGCGGCCCGCGCGGTCGATCCCCGCGCCCGCTTCATGCAGCCGGAGCCGCTGATCCACATCACGCACCACCCCGACCGCCCCTGGGACCGCGAGCAGGTCGAGCGCTACCGCACGGCCCAGTACCAGGCCTGGGACATGATCGCCGGACGGCTCGATGCCGACCTCGGCGGACGCGAGGACCTGCTCGACATCGTCGGCGTCAACTTCTACTTCAATAACCAGTGGGTCCACGAGTTCGAGACCATGGGCATGGGCCATCGGCTCTACCGCCCCTTCGCCGACATGCTGCGCGAGGTGCATGACCGCTACCGCCGACCGCTGATCGTCGCCGAAACCGGGGCGGAGGGCGACAACGGCCCGGGCTGGCTGCGCTATGTCGGCGGCGAGGTCCGCGCCGCACTCCGCGCCGGCGTGCCCGTGCAGGGCCTGTGCCTGTATCCCGTGATGGACTACCCCGGCTGGGACGACGAGCGCCACTGCCCATGCGGCCTGATCCACACCGATGCGGACTACCGCGCCCGCAGCCTCGACTCCGCGCTGCTGCGCCAGATCGAAGAGGAGCAGGCATTGCTGCTGCCCCTGATCGAGACGCCCCGCTGGGTCGCTGCGGCGGAGTAGCGCGCGGCTTTACACAACGAACCTGAGCGACTTATGTCCTGGCCTTTGATAACACAGTCTATTTTTATGGATATATACCATGATAATGGCACATGGCTCGATATTGCTTTACACGTGCATTGATGATTTCGCATCGCAGAGCTTCTAACCCTCTGATTTCGCTTCTGAGTGCGCTTCCTGCAACTCCCCCTGCACAGGCCTCAACCCCGAGGCCGAAGCGAGAGAAGTAGGGACACACGATGAAGAGTTTCCTGGCCGTCACGACGATCGTCGCTGGTTTCGCCGTCGCCGGCGCCGCTCATGCCGCGCTCATCACGATCAACTCCACCACCCCGACCTGGTCGAACATCGTCGGCGGTACGAACACCGCGCTGAACCTGACCAACGGCAACTTCCTGGACGCGCGCTGGGGTGAGTCGCAGGGCAGCGGGCGGAGCGGGCTCGGGTTCGATCCCGCCTCCCCGCCGGGCGTTTCGGTGATGAGCGGCACGACGTTACTGCTGGGCACCCTGCAGCACTACAACAACCCGATCTCGGGAGGCACCGCGGCGAGCAGCGTGCAGCTCAACCTGCTCACCAACGTCCAGAGCGCGACCCCGGTCAACCAGACCTTCGCCTACAACTTCCTGATCGACGAGACGCCCAACGCTTTCCCCTGCGCCTATCCGTCTGGCAACAATCCCTGCGCCGACCGCATCACGTTCCAGAACCTCGACACCACCTCCGCCTTCACGGTCGGCGGCGAGGCCTACACCGTCATGCTGTCCGGCTTCTCGACCGATGGCGGCGCCACGTTCTCCAACAACTTCATCAGCCAGGAAGGCTCGACGAACCAGGCGGGGCTCTACGCCGTGATCACCGCACCCTCCGCGGTGCCGGAGCCCGCGAGCATGGCCCTGCTCGGCCTCGGCCTGACCGCGCTCGGCCTGGTGCGCCGCCGCGCCGGATTGCTGAAGCGGTTTCACCCCGACTGGACGCGCTCTCGCGCTCAGTCAGGGTGAGTGACC
>JBBSIT010000057.1:0-12207 GCA_038231995.1 Acetobacterales bacterium
ATGGGCGGATGATGAAACTCCGGCAGAAAATCTCCGGCGGGTTCCGCTCGACGGAGGGGGCCGAGGAGTTCGACGTCCTCCGCACGCTGATCTCAACCGCAAGAAAGCAGGGCTGGGATTTGCTGGCCGCCCTGACAGGCCAACCCGACAACCTGGTCGCCGAACTGCGGATCACTTGAGCTTTCCGCGACAACCTGGGCAGTTACGACCAAGGTTTCAATGCTGAAGCCGAGAGTTGTTTGCCTTTCCACGCTGTCCGGGAATTTATGACCGTAGGTGAAGTAAGCTCCTGATTTCGCTCGCTGGCATACTTCCTGCATTCTCTCAAAACGCAGACCCCACCCTGCAGGTGAGACGAGAGAGGTAGAGACACATGCCGATGAGACACACACTGGCAGCGCTGACCATCGGCGCAATGTTGGCCGGCCTGCCAGGCACGGCGGATGCGAGCGTGACCTACACGCTCACCGGGCAGCAATATACCTTCACAGACACGGTTGCCTTTCCGCCGTCCAGCCCGATCCAGCCGTTTGATCTATCGTTCACCGTGTCCGATGCCGCAGTCAGCCGGGGCAGTTTCCGGATCAACGGCGGTGGCCCCGGCGGCGCCCCCTCGTTCACGGGTGACGTCTCCGATTTCGTGAGCGCGCGCGTGGGTTTCGACAGCATCTCGCCGACCTACCTGAAAGGGCAGTTCAACCTCACTGCCTCGTTCACCTCTGGCGGGGGCGTCAACGCGAGCCTGAGCCTGAGAGGTGACGCTGCGGATGCGCTGTTCAGCGGCACGAACACCTCGTTCAGCGGATCGTTCGCTGACCGCCCCGGGTGCAATTCGCCGTTTGACCAGTTCCCCATCTGCAACGTCTCGGGAAGCCTGGTCAGCTCCACCTCTACCTTCGCCCTCGCCACCGTGCCCGAGCCCATGTCGCTCACGCTGCTGGGCGTGGGACTGCTCGGCATGGCCGCCGCTCGCCGGAAGCGGGGCTGAGCCTACCTGCACAGCGCGCGGGGCGCCGGATGGGACGCGGGAGCACGGCGGTATGAGGGAGGTTCAGGCGCCGAGCAGGAACCCCTCGTAGCCTTTCACCGCCACGTCGTCGCAGATGGCGCGGTATCGCGCCATGCCGCCGGCATAGGGCATGAAGACCCGCGGCTTGCCCGGCACGTTCGCCCCAAGATACCAGGAGCTGGCTGCCTGCGGGAGCAAGGTGGCCTCCGCGGCCTCGTTGACGTGCTCGACCCATTGGGCCGCCGCGCCGGCCTTGGCCTCGATGCGATTGTGGCCGCGGTCGCGCATGTAGTCGATGCAGTCCGTGATCCAGTCCACATGCTGCTCGATCGCCACGGGCATGTTGCAGAGCACGGACGGGCTGCCGGGTCCCGTGACGGTGAACAGGTTGGGGAAGCCCGCGACCTGCAGGCCGAGATAGGTGCGCGGCCCCGCCTCCCACACCTGCTTGAGCGACTGTCCGTCCCGGCCGCGGATGTCGATCCTGAGCAGCGGGCCGGTCATGGCGTCGAAGCCCGTGGCGAAGACGATGATGTCCAGCTCGTATTCGCCGCCCCGCGTCCGGATGCCCTGCGGCGTGACCCGCTCGATCGGCGCAGCGCGCACATCGACCAGCGAGACGTTGTCGCGGTTGAACGTCTCGAAATACTCGGTGTCGATCGGCGGGCGCTTGGCCGCGTATGGATGGTCGAAAGCGGTCAGCTTGTCCGCCACCGCCGGGTCCTTGACGACCTGGCGGATCTTGGAGCGGATGAATTCGACCGCAGTGTCATTGGCGGCCTTGCTGACGAGCAGGTCCTGGAAGGTGGCGCGGAACTGCAGGCCGCCCTGCTCCCACGCCGCTTCATACAGGGCCTGGCGCTCCTCGGGCGTGACCTCCAGGGCCGAACGATCCGAGATGCTGAAAGGGTGGCCATTGGTGGTCGCGCGCGCGCGGCGGCGGATCTCGTCGTAGTTCGCCTTGACCTGCCGTTGGAACTCCGGGGCCATCGGGCCATTGCGGGCCGGAACGCTGAAGTTCGGCGTGCGCTGGAACACGGTGAGATGGGCGGCCTGCGCGGCGATGACGGGCGCCGCCTGAATGCCGGTCGATCCCGTGCCGACCAGCCCGACCCGCTTGCCCGTGAAGTCCACCCCCTCATGCGGCCATTGCCCGGTGTGGTACCAGCGCCCCGCGAAGCCCTCCAGGCCGGGGATGTCCGGCACGTTCGCCGAGGACAGGCAGCCGACCGCGGTGATCAGGAACTTCGCAGTCAAGCGCTCCCCGGCCTCCGTCATGACACGCCAGCGGTTCGCCGCATCGTCGTAGCTTGCCTGGGTGACGCGCACCCCGAACCGGATGTTGCGGCGCAGGTCGAAGCGGTCCGCGACATGGTTGAGGTAGCGCATGATCTCGGGCTGCTCCGGATAGCGCTCCGTCCACTCCCATTCCTGCTGCAGCTCATCGGAGAAGGAGAAGGAGTAGGAGTAGCTCTCGGAATCGCACCGCGCGCCGGGGTAGCGGTTCCAGTACCAGGTGCCCCCCACCCCGTCGCCCGCCTCCAGCACCTGCACCGAGAGGCCCAGCCGGTCGCGCAGGCAGTGAAGCTGATACAGGCCGGAGAACCCGGCGCCGATGATGATGGCATCCCACTCGCCGGTCTGCCCGGAGCCGCTGGCCGAACGTTCTGACATGATGTCAGGCATTGCTGTCGGTGCCCTCTGCTGCTTGGTCCTGACGGCCGGATGCGTGGACGCCACCCGTTGCCAGTGCGGCAGATAGGCGCATCCGTCCGCAACGGAAGCCGTGACACGAACAGACGGTAGCGCGCAGGGTTCGGAGCGGCAAGAACCTGGGGCGCTCTGGGACGCGCTTGACGGCGCGCGGCCGCCGCCCCTAGCGTCGCGAGTTCGTGAGCGGAGCCTTCGGGCCGCACGCGACGGGTGTATCCGGAAACGTCAGCGCTCAAGCTGCTCGGCCGGCAGGGGAGGGAAGCCAGATGGCCCATGTCACGGATGGCCTGCATCGCCGCGGGGTTCTCAAAGGAGCAGCGGCCGGCACTGCCGCGGCGCTGGCGGGTTTCCCGCACATCGCCGGCGCCCAGGCGAAGGTGATCCGGATCGGGATGCCGACGATCCTGTCCGGCCGGGTCGCCATTCTCGGCACGTCGAGCCGGGCGGCGGCCCAGCTCGCCATCAAGCAGTTCAACGAGGCCGGCGGCGCGGGCGGCCGCACCGTGGAGCTGGTCGATCGCGACTCGAAGGGACGGCCCGACGAGGCCGCCAAGGTGACGCGCGACCTCATTAACAACGACGGCTGCGAGGTCATCATCGACGCGGAGGCGTCGTCCGGTTCCTTCGCGGTGCAGGAGGTGATCCGCGACCTGCCGGTCCTGTGCGTCCATACCTGCTCGGAGACCTCGTCGCTGACAGCGGACCCCAAGATCCACGTCAAGACGGCGTTCCGCTGCGCCCGGCAGGGCATCCACGACGCGGTGGCCGGCGGCAAGTACGCCTCCGGGATCTCCAAGACCAAGGGCCTGAAGCGCTGGATGACGTGCTCGCCCGATTACGCGTACGGCCGCGACAACACGGCCGAGTTCATGGAGTTCGCCAAGAAGTTCGACCCGGCCATCGAGGTGGTCGATCAGGTCTGGCCCAAGCTGTTCGCGCCCGACTACACGGAGAACCTCACCAAGATCCTGCAAGTCAAGCCGCAGGCGATCTACTCGGCGCTGTGGGGCGGCGACCTCGTGACCTTCATCGAGCAGGGCAACCTGTATCGGCTGTTCAGCAACTTCGACTTCTTCTCCGGCGGCCTCGGCGACGGGCCGGTGCTGACCGCCATCAAGCAGCTCCCGCCCGGCATGAACACGGCCTACCGCTACAACCGCTTCTACCCAGACAAGCCGGGCAACCTGGCGTTCGCCGAGGCCTACAACAAGCTCACCAACCAGGAGCCCACGAACTGGGCATGGCAGAACAGCCTCGCCTGCCAGTTCATCTTCGAGGCGCTGAAACGGACCGGCGGCAAGACCGACGGCGCGGCGCTCGCGGCCGAGCTGAAGGGCATGAAGGTGCAGTCCCCGTTCGCCGTGGAGGACGCCATCACCATGCGCGACACCGACCACACGATCATCGGCTACCCCGTCGCCTGGGGCCGCACAGTCACCAAGCTGCCCTACGTGGAGGGCTTCTCCCCCGTAGCCTGGAGCGAGATCATCGAATTCGAGACGCAGTGGAAGGCGAGCAAGGGCTACGTCTGACGCGGTAGGACGCTCCCTTGGACCTGCAAGCGCTCGCCGGCTGCCTGGCATCGACGTCCTGCGCGGTGACGCAGGCCTCGACCGGCCTCATCGTCGGCATGCTGCTGTTCCTGGTGGCCTCCGGCCTGTCGCTGATCTTCGGCGTGCTCGGCGTCATCAACTTCGCGCACGGGGCGTTCTACATGCTCGGCGCCTACTTCGCCTTCACGGCCTACGCCGTGACCGGCAGCTTCGCCCTGGCGATCGCGGCCGGCGCCCTGGGCGTGGCGGTGTTCGGCATGGTGTTCGAGCGGCTGTTCATGAGCCGGGTCTATGGCCGCGACATCCTGATGCAGCTCCTGGTCTGCTACGCCTTCATCCTGATCCTGGATGACGCCGTAAGGACGATCTGGGGCGCCGAGTACCGCATGATGGGCATGCCGGACGCCTTCGCCCTGCCGCCGGTCGAGATCGCGGGCGGCTTCATCCCGGGCTACTACCTCTTCATGATCGGCACGTCGTTCGCGGTCGCCGTGCTGCTCTGGCTCGGCATCAACAAGACGCGCTTCGGCAAAGTGGTGCGCGCGGCGGCGATCAACCCGCAGATGGTGGCGGCGCTGGGCACCAACACCACGGCGCTCTATGCCGGGGTGTTCGGGGTCGGCAGCCTGCTGGCCGGCATGGCGGGGGCGCTGGCGGCGCCGATCCGGACGCTGACGCCGGGCATGGGCCTGTCAATCCTGATCGAGAGCTTCATCGTGACGGTCATCGGCGGCATGGGGTCGATCGTCGGCGCGTTCATCGCGGCCGTGCTGATCGGCTTCACCCGGTCCTTCGGCTCGATCGGCTTCCCGCTGTTCGTGGACGGCCTGATGTTCGGGATGATGGCGCTCGTGCTCGTCGTGAAGCCCAGCGGCCTGCTCGGCCGTCCCGCCACATGATGCCACGCATCGCACCGGCCTATCGCGACGTGATCCTGGCCGGCGCCGGGCTGCTGGCGCTGCTGTTGCTGCCGGTGCTCTTCCCGCACCCGGCGTTGCGCGACTTCGTGGTCTACGTCATCGCCTACGGGCTGCTGGCGATGTCGCTGAACCTGCTGGTGGGCTTCACCGGCCTGGTCTCCTTCGGCCACGCCGCCTATTTCGCCTCCGGCGCCTATGTCTTCGGCCTGCTGATGCAGTCCGGCCAGGTGTCGGTCCCGGTCGCCATGCTGGCGGCGGTGGGCGGCACGGCGCTGCTGGCGCTCGCCATCGGGGCGATCTGCGTCCGGCTGCAGGAGATCTACTTCGCGTTCATCACGCTCGCCTTCCAGATGTTCATCCACAGCGTCATCCTGACCTGGGTGGGCCTCACCGGAGGCGACCAGGGCCTGCGCGGCGGCATCCCGCGCCCGCCCTTCCTCGGCATCGACCTGAACGACGCGCGGACGCTCTATGCCTTCTGCGTCGTGGTGTTCGTGGCCTGCATGCTGGTCATGCGCCAGATCGCGCAGTCGCCCTTCGGCTACACGCTGCGCATGATCCGCGACAACCCGCAGCGGGCGAACTTCGTGGGCGTGAACGTCCCGCGCGTGAAGCTGGCGATCTTCGTCATCGCCAGCTCCATCGCCAGCGTCGGCGGCATCGTGCTCGCGCTGTTCGTCTCCGGCGCCTACCCGGATTTCGCGTTCTGGACCACCTCCGGCGAGGCGATCTTCATGATCATGCTCGGCGGCACCCAGCTCTTCATCGGCCCGCTCGTCGGCACCGTCATGCTGCAGGCCCTGAACCACTACGTGACCATCCTCACCGAGCACCACGGCATCGTGCTCGGGTCGGTCATCCTGGTCTTCGTGCTCGGGCTCAGGCGGGGCCTGGCCGACTACATCCACGACTGGGCCATGTCCCGCCGCATCCGGCGGGCAGCGCCCGACCAGCGGGAGGCGCCGCGTGACAAGCTCGCTTGAGGGACGCATCGCCGTCGTCACCGGCGGCGCCAGCGGCATCGGCGAGGCGGGCGCGCGCGCCCTCGCCGCCCGCGGCGTCCGCGTGGTGATCGCCGACATCAACGAGCCGGGCGCCAGGGCCGTCGCGGGGTCGATCGCGGGCGCCATCCATGCCCGGCTGGACGTGACACGGATGGAGGAGTTGGAGGCGCTCGCCGGCCGGATCGACCGGGAGCTCGGCCCGGCCGCCATCCTGGTGACCTCCGCCGGCGTGCTGCAGCAGCCCTTGCCGCCGGAGAGCCTGCCGATGGAGGCATGGGACCACGTCGTCGCCGTCGATCAGCGCGGCGTCTATATGAGCTGCGTCGCCTTCGGCAAGCGGATGGCGGCGCGCGGGACCGGCGCCATCGTCAACATAGCCTCCATCGCCGGCCTCCGGTCGATGCCGCTGCACGCCTACGCGCCGGCCAAGGCGGCGGTGATCGCGATGACGGAGGCGCTTGCCGCCGAGTGGGGCCGCTCCGGCGTCCGCGTGAACGCCATAGCGCCCGGCTTCGTGCTGACGCCGGCTCTGCAGGCGGCCATCGACGCCGGCGAGCGCGATCCCGAGGCGCTGGCGAGGACCTCCGCCCTGGGCCGGCTGGTCGGCGCCGGCGAGATCGCCAAGGCTTGCAGCTTCCTCGCCTCGGACGACGCGTCGGCGATCACCGGGGTCACCTTGCCGGTGGATGCCGGCTGGCTGGTTGCGGGGTCCTGGAATGCCTATGGCGGCCTCCGGCCCAGGCGGGCTTGACGTTGCTCCGGGTGGAGAACCTGTCCAAGTCGTTCGGCGGCGTCGTCGCCATGCGCAACGTCTCGCTCGACTTCCCCGCAGGCTCGCTGTCCGCGATCATCGGGCCGAACGGCGCGGGCAAGACCACGTTCTTCAACCTGATCTCGGGCCATATCCGTCCGGATGCCGGCCGGGTGATGTTCGGCGGCGAGGACCTCGTCGGCCTGTCCAGCCTGCAGATCGTCCGCCGGGGCGTGGGGCGCGCCTTCCAGGTAGCGTCGCTGTTCCCCAGCCTGACCCTGCGCGAATGCCTGCTGGCCGCCATCGTCTCGCACCGCCGGCGCTCCTGGAGCATGCTGAGCCGCTTCCCCCCGCCCGGCGCCGGGCGCGACGCCGACGAGATCATGGACCTGCTGGGCCTGGACTCGAAGGCCGGCGTGCTGGCGGCGAACCTGGCGCATGGTGACCAGAAGCTGCTGGATATCGCGCTGGCGCTGGCGGCGAAGCCCAAGGTGCTGCTGCTGGACGAGCCGACGGCCGGCATGGGACCGGACGAGCGCTGGCAGATGATCGGTAAGGTCCACCGGCTATGGGAGGTGCAGCGGACCACGCTGGTGTTCATCGAGCACGACATGGATATCGTGTTCAAGATCGCCCAGACGATCCAGGTCCTGAAATACGGCGCCGTGCTGGCCTCGGGGACGCCGGACCAGATCCGCCGCAACCAGGACGTGATCGACGCCTATCTCGGCACGGATCACCAGCTCTCCACCGCGGTAGGGGAAGGTTAGCTCATGGCGGCTCCCATGCTCGAGGTGCGGGGCGTCGATGTGTTCTACGGCGCCAGCCAGATCCTGTTCGGCGTGGACCTGGCCGTCGAGAAGGGCCAGACCATGGCGCTGCTCGGCCGCAATGGGGCGGGCAAGAGCACGACGTTCAAGGCGATCGTCGGCATCGCCCCGCCGCGCCGGGGCGAGGTGGTGCTGGCGGGCGCTGTCGTCTCCGGCCGCAAGCCGTACCGCATCGCCCGGGCCGGCATCGGCTACGTCCCGGAGGACCGCCAGGTGTTCCCGGAGCACACCGTCAACGACAATTTGCTGATCGGCCGGAAGCCCGGCGTGCGGGGCGAGGAATACTGGACGCTGCGCCGCATCTACGAGGTGTTCCCGATCCTGGCCGGCATGCAGGGCCGCCTGGCGGGCAAGCTGTCGGGCGGCGAGCAGCAACTCCTCACCATCGCGCGCACGCTGATGGGCAACCCGGACATCATCCTGCTGGACGAGCCGAGCGAGGGCCTGGCGCCGCTGATCGTCCAGGCCATCGGCGCCCTCATCAAGCAGTTGCGCGAGATGGGCGTCACCATCCTGCTGGCCGAGCAGAACATGCATTTCTGCCTCGGCATCGCCACCCACGTCACGGTCGTGGACAAGGGGCAGATCGTCTATCGGGCCACGGTCGATGAGCTGCGGGCGAACGACGCGATCAAGCAGCGCTATCTCGCGATCTAGAGCGGTTCCACCCAGGGTGAAACCGCTTTAGCTGTTGAGCCCAGCATCAATATCGCGCAAATTTTTAGTCTTGTCCTGGCCGTGTCTGCGGATACGGTGTGCCGGTGCCATGCTGGCGCGCCCGCGCGGCCCAGGCTCAGGACGGACGCCGGCGGTCCAACAAGATAGGGAGGCGAATGATGCGAGCACTGGCGACAGTGGCAGTCTTGGGGTTGATGGTCTGGGGAGCGACGGTGGCGAGCGCCCAGACCGAAATGCCCGAAGGACGGGCGCGCATGCTGATGATGGATGCCTGCGGCAACGTCTCGACCCTGAGCCGCGACACACAGGGCATGTGGCACGGCAGTTGCTCCAAGGGCGACATGATGGTGAACGCCGAGGGCAAGGTCGTTCCGGACAAGCCCGCAACCGGCTGGATCACTGAGGCGCAGGCCCGCAGCCTTGCCTCCGACACCTGCGGCAACGTGTCGCTGCTGACCCTGGGCGCGGACAACACCTGGGTCGGGAACTGCTCGAAGGGGACCGTCATGGTCGATCAGAGCGGCAAGGTGACGACGAAGTAGCATAAGGCGTTCGGCGCCAGCCCCGAGGCTGGCGCCGTCAGACCTTGAGGAAGCCCACTAGCCGCTCGGCCTCGTCCACGATCGGGTCGGCGAGGGCGCTCGCGCGGGCGGCGCCGTCGCGCAGCACCCGGTCCACCGTGCCGGGGTCGGCCAGCAGCCGGCGCGTCTCGGCGGCGATCGGCGCGAGTTGGTGCACAACCAGCTCGGCCAGCGCCTCCTTGAACGCGCCGAAGCCCTTGCCGCCGTGCTCGCGCAGCACGCCAGCCGGGTCGGTGTCGGCGAGCGCCGCGTAGATGCCGACCAGGTTGCGCGCCTCCGCCCGGCCCTCCAGCCCCTTCGGCTCTCTGGGCAGCGGCTCCGGGTCCGTCTTGGCCCGGCGGATCTTGAGCGCGATCGAGTCGGCGTCGTCAGTCAGGTTGATGCGGCTCTGGTCGGACGGGTCCGACTTGCTCATCTTCTTGGAGCCGTCGCGCAGGCTCATCACCCGCGCCGCCGGCCCGAGGATCAGCGCCTCGATCGCCGGGAAGAACTCCACGCCGTAATCGTGGTTGAACTTCTGCGCGATGTCGTTCGCGAGCTCCAGGTGCTGGCGCTGGTCGTCGCCGACCGGCACGCGGGTCGCGTGATACGCCAGGATGTCGGCCGCCATCAGGTTCGGATACACGTACAGCCCGGCCGAGACCTGCTCGCGGTCCTTGCCCGCCTTGTCCTTGAACTGCGTCATGCGGTTGAGCCAGCCGAGGCGGGCGACGCAGTTGAAGATCCAGGCGAGGCGAGCGTGGGCCGGCACGGCGGATTGGTGGAACAGGATATGCGCCGCCGGGTCGATGCCGCAGGCGATGTAGGCGGCAGCCAGCTCCCGCGTCGCCGTCGCCAGCACCTTCGGGTCCTGCCAAACCGTGATGGCGTGCAGGTCCACCACGCAGAACAGGCACTCGTGACCCCGCTGCAAGGCCACCCAGTTGCGGACGGCGCCGAGATAGTTGCCGAGGTGGGGCACGCCCGAGGGCTGGATGCCGGAGAAGATGCGCTGCATGGCTGGGCTTTTCCGCGTCCCGCCCGGCCCCGTCAACCCCGCCGGCGCTGTATCCGGCGCAGCAGCTCGCGCACGTCGAACGCGCCGGCGAGCTGCCCGGCCAACGCGTAAGTGCCGAGCCCGAGCGCCACCAGCACCGCGAGCCCGGCCCAGCGCAGGCCCTGCACCGTCTCGGACGGCTCGAACACAGCCCGCTCCGCCGCCCACAGTGCCGCCGCCATCGCGAGCGCCGCGATCGCCATACGCGGCATCCGCCGGCGCAGCCGCGCATCCACCGCGAGCCGCCCGCGCCGGGCGAGCAGCACGCCGAGCACCACGCAGTTGAAGATCGCGGAGAGGCTGGTCGCCAGCGCCGGCCCGGCGTGCTGCAGCGGCACCATGAAGGCGAGATTGAGCGCCAGGTTGAGCGCGATCGCGGCGGCGCCGGCCTTCACCGGCGTGGACGTGTCGCCATGCGCGAAGAACGCCGGCACCAGCACCTTCAGCATCACGAAAGCCGGCAGCCCCACGGCGTAGGCCGCGAGCGACTGCGCGCTGAGCAGCGCCGCCTGCGCGTCGAACGCGCCGCGGCCGAACAGCACGAGCATGATCGGCTGTCCCGCGACGGCCAGCGCCGACGCCGCGGGCAGCGTGAGCGCCAGCGCGAACTCGATCGCGCGGTTTAGCGTGGCGCGCGCCGCCTCCGCCTCCCCCGAGCGCGCCTGGCGCGACAGCAGCGGCAGCAGCGCCGTGCCGACCGCGGTGCCGATCACCCCGAGCGGCAATTGCGCCACCCGGTCCGCGTAATACAGCAGGCTGGCCGAACCCGGCGGCAGGAAGCTGACGATCACCACATCGACCGCGAGGTTGAGCTGCGTCACCCCAGCGCCCAGCAGCCCCGGCCCCATCCGCAGCAGCAGCACGCGCATCCGGGGCGTCAGCCGCGGCCGGGGAACGTGCAGCGCCATCCCAGCCCGGCGCACCGCCCAGCCCAACAGCGCGAGCTGCAGCGCGCCTGACAGGGTGACGCCCCAGGCCAGCGAGTGCCCGACCGTCGGCACGAAGGGCGTCAGCAGCAGCATGGCCGCGATCGACACGCCGTTGAACACGAGCGGCGCCGCGGCGGCGGCGGCGAAGCGGTCCAGCCCGTTCAGCACGCCCGACAGCAGCGCGGCGAGGCAGATCAGGAACACGTAGGGGAACATGATCCGCGCCAGCTCGATCGTGAGCCGGAACTTCTCCGGCTCGTCGCGGAAGCCCGGCGCGAGCCCGCCCACGATCCACGGCATGAACAGCTCGCCGAGTGCGGTCAGCAGCAGCAGCCAGAACGCCATGACGGCGATGGCCTCCTGCGCGAAGCCCTTTGCGGCGTCCTGACCCTCGGTGGCGAGGATGCCGCTGAACTCCGGCACGAAGGCGGCGTTGAACGCGCCCTCGCCGAACAGTCGGCGGAACAGGTTGGGCAGGCGGAGTGCTATGAAGAACGCGTCGGCCACCGGCCCGGTGCCGGCGAGCGCCGCGATCAGCATGTCGCGCAGGAAGCCGAGCACCCGGCTGGCCATCGTCCAGCCGCCGACCGTGAGGACTCCGCGAAGCATCCCGGGCTGCCTTACAGCGCTTTCACGTTGGCAGGAACTGCCAGCGGGCTATCTAAAATCGCGAACACGCATAAATTGCGGAAGCGGTTCATTTAAAATAGCTATTCATGTGAAAGATCAATGTTAAAACCAATAAGATGGCTGGTATTGCTTTAATATCCAGACATGAAGATATGAATCTTGCCACCATGAAATCCCAATCAGAAACATTGTCGTCGTCTTCTTTCTTTCTGACTAGGCGCCAAATATGTTTCCACCAAGAGATCCGAGATAGATATCTTTGGCGTTGAGTCTCGGACGAAAACTTTCTGAGTGCTACGTCTCTGATAACTGCAGCTATGATGTAACCTAGGTAGAACAGTAAGCCAGCGCTGCTAACAATTTGACCAACGGTGTGAACGGCCTCTGTTTTGGTAACAATTTCGTCGTGAAACAGCATGTATAGGAGTGCACTCAATACGCCGATGTAAATAGTTCGAATTAAAATACGAAAAACAGGAAAACCACGCCAAGCAAAGCCTAGCCACATTCCACATAAGAACGACGTTGCGGCCACAAAAAGAATAGCAGCTAAACCGCGTCCAGTTTGAAAAC
>JBBSIT010000058.1:0-12192 GCA_038231995.1 Acetobacterales bacterium
GCACGCCGCAGGCATCCATCGCCTCCATCATCCGCCACCACCCCGCGCGGTTGCCGTAGTCGCGATGGGAGTAGGCCAGCACGTCCGGGTCGGGGCGCCCCCAGGGCGCGCGCTGCGGGTTCGCCGGCGGCCGCAGCTCGTAGAACTCGATGTTCGGCGCGACCCACAGCGCCACCCGGGCGCCGCTCGGCCACGTGATCCTCGGCCGGCCGCGATAGGGCAGGTAGTCATACAGACCGAGGTCCGGGACCTTCGCAGGCTCAATCATTGGCCGGCTGCCAGTCGCGGTAATAGGCCAGCACCTCGGCGACTGGCAGCACGTCGGCGTATTTCACGGCCATGTCGTACAGGTTGGCGAAATGCGGGCTCTCGTGCTTGTCGGCCACGCATTCCTCGGGGACGACGGTGCGATAGCCGCGAGACAGGCTGTCCACCACGGTCGCGCGCACGCAGCCGGAGGTCGATCCGCCGGTCACGATCACCGTGTCGCAGCGATGCCAGACCATCAGCGACTGCAGGTTGGTCTCGTGGAAGGCCGAGGCCATCCGCTTGTTGATCACGACGTCCTTCACCCGGTCGATCCGCAGCCGGTCGTCGAACTCCGACCGCCGGGAGTCGACCTTGATGTTCTGCAGCGAGTCCGGCGTGTCGGTGCGGGTGCCCCATACGCCGCAATCCTCGCCGGATTCCATGTAGGCGACGTAGGTCCAGACGATCGGCAGCATCCGGGCGCGGGCGGCGTCGACGAGCTGGTTCACGTAGTCGATCTGCGCCGGGTCGGTCTCGTAGGCGGTCGCGAACTCGCCCAGCGCGGTGTAGGCCTTCTGCAGGTCGATGTTCACCAGCATGGGCCGCCGCCCGAAGCCGAAGCGCCGGCGGGTCGGGTTGGCCTTGGCCGCCTCGTAGATCTGCCGCGCCGTCTTGTCCGAGTGTTCCATCCATGGTGCTCCCGGCTGAAGTGCCCGGCCACAATGCTATAGCAATAGGTCCAAGACAACGATACGCTTCGCCTCAGTGCCGCCGAGGGCAGGAGGGGGTCCCTATACAGATCGACCGGAAGCCGCTTCACGCCAACACGGGTAGGACGGCGCTTCGGCGCCCGGTCAGCTTGGCCGCCGACCGGTCGCCGATGCCGCTCTATCACCGCCTCTACGTCATCCTGCGCGAGCGGATCGCGACCGGCGTGTATCGCGAAGGCGACGTGCTGCCGAGCGAGGCGACCTTGATGGCTGATTTCGGCGTCAGCCGCATCACCGCGAAGCGCGCGTTGGACGAGCTGTCCTCCGACGGGTTGGTGTCGCGCGCCCGTGGTCGCGGCACGACGGTGATCGGCCGTCCGAACGGCGCGCCCGGCAGCAGCCCGATCCGGTCGGATATCGACCAGCTCATGCGCAACCTCTCCGCCATCGGCCGGGAGACCTCGGTCGAGCTGCTGGAGTTCGGCTACGTCGCGGCGCCTGCGCATATCGCCGAGCGGCTGCATATTCCGGAGGGCGCGCTGGTGCAGCGCGCGGTCCGCGTGCGCACCCTGGCGAACCAGCCGCTCTCCCAGTCCAGCAGCTTCGTGCGCGAGGAGATCGGCCGCAGCTTCGACGAGGCAGCGCTCGCCTCCGCGCCGCTGATCGATCTGATCGGCCGGGCCGGGGTGGAGATCGCCGCGGTCGAGCAGAGCATCACCGCGACCCTCGCCTCCTCGCTCACCGCGCCCCGGCTCGGCGTCGCGATCGGCAGCCCGCTGCTGCTGGTGAAGCGCGTGATGTCCGACGCGCGGCGGCGCCCGGTGGAGGCGCTGGACGTGCTCGATCGCCCCGACCGCTTCGAATACCGCATCTCGCATGCGCGGCCCGAGACCGGACCGCCCGGCTGAGCAGGCGCCCCGACCGACCCGAGGGAACCATCCGACCATGTCCGATTTCCGCAGCCGCATCGCGCAGAAGCCCCTCGTCGTCGCCCCGGGCTGCTACGACGCGCTCTCCGCGCTGATGATCGAGCGGGCGGGGTTCGCTGCCGCCTACCTGTCCGGCGCCTCCATCGCCTACACGCGGCTCGGCCGCCCGGACATCGGCCTCGTCTCGCTGACCGAAGTCGCCGACACGATCGGCGCGATCCGGGACCGCGTATCGCTGCCGCTGATCGTCGATGCCGATACCGGCTTCGGCAACGCGCTGAACGTGCAGCGCACGGTGCGGCTGTTCAGCCGCCACGGCGCTGCCGCGCTGCAGCTCGAGGACCAGGCGACGCCGAAGCGCTGCGGCCATCTGCGCGACAAGGCGCTGGTGTCGAAGGCGGAGATGGTCGGCAAGCTGCACGCCGCCCTCGATGCCCGGCCGAGCGAGAACGTGCTGGTCATCGCCCGCACCGACGCGATCGCGGTGGAGGGGTTCGACGCAGCGCTCGACCGGGCGGAGGCTTACGTGGAAGCCGGTGTCGACGTGCTGTTCATCGAGGCGCCGACGAGCACGGAGCAGCTCGACGCGATCTGCCGCCGCTTCGCAGGCCGCATCCCGCTGCTGGCCAACATGGTGGAGGGGGGCGCCACCCCGCTCTCCGATGCGGCGGCCCTTGAGGCGCTCGGCTTCTCCATCGCCATCTTCCCCGGCGGCACGGTGCGCGCGGTCACCCGCACCATGGAAACCTATTTCGCGAGCCTGGCCGAGCACGGGACGACGGCGCCGTTCCGCGACCGGATGCTGGACTTCAGGGGCATCAACGGCGTGGTCGGCACCGACGCGCTCCTGGAGGAAGGCGCCCGCTATGCCGGCTGAGGCCGCTCGCACGCAAGGCGGCACCATCCTGGCCGTGCCGGCATGAGTCTCGCGGGCCGGGTCGCGTTGGTCACCGGCGCCCAGCAAGGCATCGGCCGCGCGGCCGCCCGCGCCCTCGCCGCCGCGGGCGCGGATGTCGCCGGCACCTGGCGGGACGACGCGGCCGCGGCCGCAGCGACGGAGGCGGAGGTGCGGGCGGCGGGGCGGCAGGCCTTCCTCGTGCGCGCCGACATCGCCGACGTGGCGGAGTCCGCGCGCATGGTGGAGGCGGTCCTCCGCCGCTTCGGCCGGCTGGACATCCTGGTGAACAACGCCGGTATCTTCCCGCGCGCGCCGTTCCTCGAGATGACGGAGGCGCTGTGGGACGGCGTGCACTCGGTCAACCTCAAGGGCGCCGCCTTCTGCGCCCAGGCAGCGGCGCGCGCCATGATCGCCGGCGGGGCTGGGGGCGCAATCGTGAACATGGCCTCCATGGCCGTGCGCGGCTCCCCGCGCGGCGCGCATTACAGCGCCAGCAAGGCCGGGCTGGTCGGCCTGACCCGGGCCATGGCGCTGGAACTGGCGCCCCACCGCATCCGCGTCAACGCCATCGCGCCGGGGCTGATCGACACCGCCCAGCCGCGCCAGGGCTCCACCGAGGAGGGCCTGGCGGCGCTCGCGGCCGCGATCCCGCTCGGGAGGATCGGCCAGGCCGCGGAGATCGCCGACGCGGTGGTGTTCCTGGCCTCCGACGGCGCCGCGTTCATGACCGGCGAGGTCGTGCACATCAACGGTGGGGCCTACATGGCATGACGGACCCGGATCGCTTCGCCTACCTGCCGATCACCGAGCGCCCGCGGCTGCTCCTGCCGAACGGCGCGCGCATCGCCGTCTGGATCTGCCCCAACATCGAGCACTACGAGTTCCAGCCCGGCCCCGTCCGGGTGCGCGACCCCTGGCCCCGCGTGCCGCACCCCGACGTGCTGGGCTACGCCACCAAGGACTACGGCAACCGCGTCGGCCTGTGGCGCATGTTCGAGGTGATGGACCGCTACGCCATCCGGTGCACGGTCTCGCTCAACCTGGCCAATTTCGAGCACTACCCCGAGATCCTGGAAGCCTGCGAGCGCCGGGGCTGGGATGTCATGTGCCACGGCATTTACAACACACAGTACCTCTGGAACGTCCCGGAGGAGGAGGAGCGGGCGTTCGTCGCGGACTGCGTGGCGACGCTGCGGCGCCTGACCGGGCGGAGGCTGGCCGGCTGGTTCTCGCCCGCGGCCTCGCACACGTTGAACACGCCCGACCTCGTGGCCGAGGCCGGCATCAAGTATTTCTGCGACTTCTACCACGACGACCAGCCCATCCCGCTGCGCGTGCGGCAGGGACGGCTCATCAGCCTGCCGTACCAGATGGACCTGAACGACTCCAATCTCTATGCCGGCGCCGGCGAGGGGGAGGACTTCCTGCGCATCGCGCGGGACATGTTCGACACGCTCTACGCCGAGGGCGAGGACCAGCCCCGGGTCATGTGCCTCGCGCTGCACCCCTACATCATGGGCCGCCCGCACCGGCACAGGTACCTCGACCAGGCGGTCGCCTACATGGCCGCACATAGCGGCGTCTGGTTCGCGACCGGCGAGGAGATCGCCGACTGGTATTACGCGCAAGGCTACGACGCCGTTGCCGCCGCGGGCGAGGGGCGCTGATGCCGGGCCAGCGCCGACCGGGCATGGACCACGCGATCTATCCGTTCTCAGCGCTGCCGACCCGGCCGGCGATGGCCCTGCCCGGCGGGGCCAGGGTCGCCTTCACCGTCCTGCTGCACCTCGAATACTGGGAGCTGCTGCCGCCCGGGGACGCCTATCGCGACCCGCGCTTCCGCAACGAGTTCGGCAGCTTCTTCCCGGAGTACCGGGTCTGGACCTATCGCGAGTACGGCGCCCGGGTCGGAATCTTCCGTATCCTGGACCTGCTGGCGGAGTTCGGGCTGACGGCGACGGTCGCGGTGAACGCCATGGCGGCCGAGCGCTACGCCCCCCTCGTCGCCAGGCTGCGCGATGCCGGGCACGAGCCGGTGGCGCATGGCATCTCCGCCAACCGCATGATCACCAGCCGGATGGACGCGGCGGAGGAGCGCCGGTTCATCGCGGAATCCCGCGACCGTCTCGCCCAGGCCTGGGGCGCCGTGCCCCGCGGTTGGCACGGCCAGGATTACGGGGTCACGGCACGGACATCGCTGCTGCTGGGGGAGGGGGGCTTCGACTACACGCTGGACTGGGCGAACGACGAGCAGCCCTACTGGCACAATCCCGACCGCTCGCTCCCTGGTCGCCGTGCCGGCGCAGACGGAGTGGGACGACGTGCAGACGCACTGGCTGCGGCGCGTGCCGATCCAATCGTTCCCCGCCCTGGTGAGCGACGCCGCCGACCAGCTGCTGGGTGAGGAGGGCGGGCGCGTGCTCGGCATCGGGCTGCATCCCTGGATGATCGGCGCCCCGCACCGCATCCGCTAGCTGCGCGAGACGTTGGAGCGGGTCGTCGGCCGGCCGGGCCTGCTGCCCGCGACGGCCGGACAGGTAAGCGCGTGGTTCAGGGGGGCGGCATGACGCTGGCGGAGGTCGCGCGCGTCGTGCGCAGCAAGAACGCGGGGCCGCTGCAGCTCACGATCGACATCCTGGCGGACGATCGCGCAGGCTACGACACGCTGGCGTCCAGCCCGGCGCTGAGCGCGGAGCGGATCGCCGGGCTGTACGGCGTGGCCGTGTCCGATGTGGCGCTGGTGCACGTGCCGGCGGCGCTGGCGATCAAGATCACCCTGCCGCGCCCGGTCGTGGCCGGCAGCCCCGGCGACCGCGACGTATACGGCGCGCAGCAGCACCGGCCGCTGCTGGACCTGGCGCTGTGAGCGCCTTCTTCCGCCTGCGCGACCGCCATGCGCGACAGCGCGGGGAACTGCGCGCGCTGTCGGCCTCCGGGCAGCTCGGCTACGGCATCCCGCTGCCCGCCTTCCAGGCCGGGATCGCCCGCGCGCCAGCCTTCATCGGCTGCGACATGGGGTCGATCGACCCCGGCCCGTACTACCTCGGCACGGGGCGGATGGCGGCCAGCCCCGCCATGGCGCGGCAGGACCTGGCGCTGGTGCTGACGGCGGCCCGGCGGCTCGACGTGCCGCTGCTGCTCGGCTCGGCCGGCACGGCGGGCGCGGCACCCCACCTGGACGCCACGCTCGCCCTGGTGCGCGAGATCGCGCGGGAGGAGGGGCTGCGCTTCCGCCTCGCCAGCATCCGCGCCGACGTGGCGCCCGGCATAGTCGCGGCGGCGCAGCGGGACGGGCGGCTGCATCCGTTGGGCGGCATCCCCGCGCCGGCGTCGGACGAGATCGCCGCCAGCCGCGTCGTCGCGCAGATGGGCACGGAGGCCTTCTCCCGCGCGCTGGAGGCCGGTGCCGACGTGGTGATCGCCGGCCGCGCCTGCGACACCGCGATCTTCGCCGCCATCCCGGTGCTGCTCGGCGTCCCGCCCGGCCTCGCCACGCACATGGCCAAGATCATCGAGTGCACCTCGATCTGCTGCACCCCCGGCGGCCGCGACGCGATGCTCGCCACGCTGGAGGGCGAGAGCTTCATGCTGGAGAGCATGAACCCCGACCGCCACGCCACCCCCGTCTCGGTGGCGGCGCACGCGCTGTACGAGCAGGCCGACCCCTTCACCGTCGCGGAGCCCGAGGGCACGCTGCACCTGGAGGCCGCGACCTACACCGCCGTCGATCCCCATCGCACCCGCGTCGCCGGCGCGACCTGGACGCCGGCGACGCGGCTCTGCGTGAAGGTGGAAGGGGCGCTGCACGTGGGAGAGCGGGCCGTGCTGGTCGCCGCCGCCGCGGACCCGCGCTTCCTGACCGGCATCGAGGACATCCTGGCGGCGGTCGAGGCGACCACGCGCGCCCTGGTGCCCGGCGAGTACCGCTTCTTCCCGCGGGTCTATGGCGGGCACGGCGTGTCGCTCTGGCCGTGCCCGTCCGCCGGCCCGGCGCCGGCCGAGGCCGCCATCATCGTCGAGTGCGTGGCGGAGACGGCCGAGGCCGCGCGCGGCGCGCTCTTGGTATTTCGGCAGTACCTGCTGCATCACGGCTTCCCCGGCCGGCTCTCAACGGGCGGCAACCTTGCCTTCCCGCTGACGCCACCGGAGCTGGACGCCGGCTCCGCCTACCGGTTCAGCCTCTATCACCTGATGGAGGTGGACGCGCTGGCCCCGCTCTTCCCCGTCACGCTGGAGGACGCCGGATGAGCGCCGGGTCAGTCCAGCGCGGGATGCCGCTCGTGCCAGCCGGTCGCGCGCTCGTAGGCGGCGGCCACGCGCAGGACCTGGGCCACGCCGAACAGCGGGCCTGTGAACTGGACGGACAGCGGCAGGCCGGCCGCGGACAGGCCGCACATCATGGCCAGCGCCGGGTGGCCGGTGAGGTTGAACGGGGTGCGGGCCTGGCGGGGATAGGTCCGCGTGATCTCGTCCGCGGCCTCGATGCGGCAGGCCGGGTCCATCGAGCTCGCCAGCAGCAGCACGTCCACCTCGCGGAACGCGGCGTTCACGGCGCGGGTGAGCTGCCGGCGGCGGCGCTGCGCCTGCACCAGGTCCTCCGCCCGCAGGAAGGCGCCCACCAGCATCCGCTGCCGGCTGAGCTGGCCGTACTCGCCGGCCCGCGTGCGCATCCAGGGCGCGTGCACCGCCCAGGCCTCGTTGGTCAGGATGGCGCGGTTGACCGCGGCGAACTCGCCCAGCGGCGGCAGGTCCACGTCGCTGATCCGCGCACCTTCGGCAGCGAGGACGGCGGCGACATCTTCCAGCGCTGCGGCGACCTGCGGGTCGGCCACCATGTCCCGCTCATGGAAGCGGCGCACGAAGCCGATGCGCAGGCCGCGGACGGGTTGGTCCAGCGCCGCGCCGTATGCGGCGGGGCGATCGACGCTGGCCGGGTCGCGGGCATCGTGGCCCGCCATCGCCTGCAGCAGCGCCGCCGCGTCGGCGACGGTGCGGGCCATCGGGCCGACATGATCGAGCGTCCAGGCGACGGGAAACACGCCGTGGCGGGACACCACGCCGTAGGTCGGCTTCAGCCCGACGATGCCGCAGGCGCTGGCGGGATGGCGGACCGAGCCGCCCGTGTCGGTGCCGAGCGCGAGCGGGAACAGCCCGGCCGCCAGTCCCGCGCCGGAGCCGGAGGAGGAGCCGCCGGGATGGTGGTCCGGGTTCCAGGGATTGCGCGCGGGCGGGAACGGCAGGTCGAAGGACGGGCCGCCCAGCGCGAACTCGTGGGTGGACAGCTTGCCCAGCACGATCGCGCCGGCCTCGCGCAGCCGGGCCACGGCGCCCGCGTCCTCCGCCGCGACGTGGTCCCGCATCAGCCGCGAGTGGCAGCTCGTCGGCAGCCCCCCGACGTCGATCACGTCCTTGACGCCGACCGGGACGCCGTGCAGCGGGCCGCGATGACGGCCGGCGGCGATCTCCGCCTCCGCCTCGCGCGCGGCGGCCAGCGCGCCCGGGGCGTCGAGCCTGGTGAAGACGTGCAGGCGGGGCTGCAGCCGCTCGATGCGGGCGAGCAGGTCCGTCACCAGTTCGACCGGCGACAGGCGGCGGGCCTTGTAAGCGGCGGCGATCCCGGCCGCGCTCATCCAGGGCAGGGAACTCATGCTGGGTCGTCCGGCCGCATCGGCGGCCAGGGCTCATCGTTCGGCCGCATCCGCGGCCAGAGCTCGTCGGCAGGTCCGGCAGGGCCAGCGATCGCGCGGCCGATCGCCTCGGCGGCGCCGGCTGCGATGGCGACGTCGTCCGGGAATGCCGCCCAGACATCGTCCAGCCGCGCGGCCCGGACCAGCGCGCGAAGCTCCTCCGGGCTCACGCGCGCCCGCCATCTCGGACGAGGGTGCCGGCATCAAGGCCTGTCGGCGTCATGGGACAATCCAGCATACGTCCTCCAGCTGCGGCTGCGGGACGGCCAGAGTATTTTCGTCCCGGCGGGAGGTCCATGGGGCTGCCGGCGCGGGGGATATTCTTGCTTTGCCTGTATCTTCGTGGCGCGCCGGTCGTATGTTCGTTGCGCAACATCGCCGGGTCGGGAGTCTTCGTTGTCAATCAAGGAGATAATCGGATGAGTGTGGGACCAACGCGCCGTATGATCGTCGCAGCCGGCGCAGCGACACTGGCCATGCCCGCAATCCTGCGGGCGCAGCCGGCGGCCGTGAAGGTCGGCCTGATCCATCCCGTGACCGGGGCGCTCGCCTATGGCGGGCAGCTCTGCCGGCTCGGCGGCCAGACGGCGATCGAGGACATCAACGCGGCAGGCGGCATCAAGTCGATGGGCGGCGCGAAGCTGGACGCGCTGCTGGGCGACGCCCAGGGCCGGCCGGACATCGGCGCGAGCCTCGTGGACCAGATGTCCGAGCAGGGCGCTGCCGGCTTCACCGGCTGCTTCGCCAGCCCGATCGCGCTGGCGGCGACCCAGGCGGCGGCCAAGTACAACCTGCCGTTCTGCATCGACAGCGGCCTCGCCGACTCGATCACCGCGCGCGGATTGAAGAACGTCTTCCGTCTGTTCCCGACCGCCTCGGCCATCACCACGGACGCGATGGCGGCGCTGGACGCGATCAACAAGAAGGCGGGCTCGCCCGCCAAGACGGCCATCATCGTGCACGAGGACGGGGAGTTCGGCACCGGCACGGCCAAGCTGCTGGGCGCCAAGCTCGAGACGATTGGCATCCGGCTGATCGAGACGATCCCGCACGCGACGCCCACGCGGGATTTCAGCAACATTGTGCTGCGCATCAAGGCCGCCAAGCCGGACCTGGTGATCCCGTCCGACTACAACAACGAGTACGTGCTGCTGGCCCGGACCCTGGTGCAGCAGAAAGTCGATCTCGCGAGCATCTTCTCCGTCGCGGGCGGCGGGTTCAACCTGCGCTTCGCCAAGGAGCAGCCGACGATCGCGGAGAACATCATCGACTTCAATCACTGGTACAACCCCCGTTCGCCGAGGGCGGCGACGTTCCGTAAGCGGTTCGAGGACAAGGGCACGGTGTTCAGCTGGGAGCTGCTGTTCGGCTACTTCGCGATGCGTTTCCTGGCGGACGCGATGGAGCGGGCCGGCAGCGCCGATAAGGAGAAAGTGGTCGAGGCGCTATCGACGAGCACGTTCAACGACGACCTGCTGACCTACGGGCCCACGAAGATCGTGGACGGCCAGAACCAGAACGCGCACGCGACCGCGCTGCAGATCCAGCAGGGCGACATCCACGTCGTCTACCCCGAGCAGTACTCGGACGCGACGGTGGTGTTCCCACGCCCTAAGGCCTGAAGCTCCCCGTGCTGGACCTCCTCCTCCCGTCGCTGCTGAACGGGGTGCTCACGGGCGGCGTCTACGTGCTCCTGGCGCTCGGGCTGACGCTGATCTACGGCGTGCTGCACATCGTCAACTTCGCGCATGGCTCGCTCCTGATGGTCGCCATGTTCGGCGCCTGGCTGCTGGCGACGCAGGCGGGGATCGACCCGTACTACGCGCTGCCGCTCATGATCGCGGCGATGTTCGCGTTCGGCTGGCTGCTCTACGCCGGGGTGATCGGGCGCGTCTCGCGCGGGGAGGACCGGTCGATCCTGCTGGCCACGCTCGGCGTCTCGATCGTGCTCGACAACCTGGCGCTGGTCCTGTTCACCGGCGACACCCGCACGATCGAGACGCCGTACTCGTTCGACATGGTCGATCTCGGCGTCGTCTCCGTGCCCACGGCCAAGCTGATCTCCTTCGGCTTCGCCCTGGCGCTGGCGGCTGTCCTGTGGGCGTTCATGATGCTGACCGACACGGGGCGCGCGATCCGGGCGGTGGCGAGGGAGCCGGACGGCGCGCGGCTGGTCGGCATCCGGCCGCAGCGCATGTTCGCGCTGGCCTACGGGATCGGCGTGGCCTGTCTGGGCGCGGCTGCCTGCCTGCTGCTGCCCAGCTTCTACGTGAGCCCCGGCGTGGGCAACGTGTTCGTCCTGCTGGCCTTCACCATCGTGGTGCTGGGGGGAATGGGCAGCTTCGCGGGCGCGGTGGTGGGCGGGCTGCTGATCGGCGTCACGGACTCGGTGGGCGGCCTCTATCTCGGCGAGAGCCTGGGGGCGATCTGCGTGCCGCTGGTGTTCATCGCCGTCCTGCTGCTGAAGCCGACCGGCCTGTTCGGGGCGCGGGCGTGAGATACGCGCTTCCGGCCGCCCTGGTGGTCCTCGCCCTGGTCCCCTTCGCGCTGGACTCGCAGTTCCTGGTCAACCTCGCCATGCTGACCGCGGTGTCGGCCGCCCTCGGCCAGGCCTGGAACATCGCCGGCGGCTTCGGCGGCCTGACCAGCTTCGGGCACGCCGCGTTCTTCGGCTTCGGCGCCTACGGGGCCGCGATCCTGCAGACCCGCTACGGGGTGAACCCTTGGCTGGGCCTGCCGCTCGGCGCGCTGCTCGGCGCCGTGGTGGGCGCCCTCGTGGGCTGGGCGTCGTTCCGCGCCGGGCTGCGGGGGAGCTACTTCGCGCTGGCCACGCTGGCGATCGCGGAGGCGTTCCGCATCCTGGCCAACAGCATCGACTTCACCCGCGCCGGGCTCGGCATCCTCGTGCCCCTGCGCGTCGATCCCGCCAACTTCCAGTTCGCCGACCGGCGCGCGCCGTACGCCCTCGCACTCGCGCTCGTCGCGCTCTCGGTCGCGGTGGCGTCCTGGATGACGCGGAGCCGCTTCGGCGCGCAGCTCGTCGCCGTGCGGGAGAACGAGGATGCGGCACGTGCGCTCGGGGTGAAGGTGCTGCGCACTAAGGTGCTGGCGCTGTCGATCTCCGGCAGCCTGACCGCGCTGGGCGGCGTGCTCTATACCCAGACCTACCTCTACATCGACCCGAACATCGCTTTCGGGCTGGAGCGCAGCGTGGAGATGCTGCTGGTCGCGATGATCGGCGGGGCGGGCACGGTGCTGGGGCCGGTGCTGGGCGCCATCGTCCTGCACCTGGTCGCGGACACCAGCCGCACGCTGATCAACATGCCGGGCTTCGCGCCCATGCTGTACGGGGTGGTCCTGCTGCTCATCGTCGGCTTCCTGCCCGGCGGCATCGCGCGGCTGCGCCGTGCTTGAGGTCCGCAACCTCTCCGTCCGCTTCGGCGGGCTGCAGGCGGTGAAGTCGGTGAGTTTCGACGTTCCCGAGGGCGCCATCACCGCGCTGCTGGGTCCGAACGGGGCCGGCAAGACCACAACCTTCGCGATGGTGGCGGGTTTCGTCCGCCCGACCGAGGGCAGCGTGCGATTCGAGGGCACCGACATCACGAACTGGCAGCCGGACCGGATCGCGGCCCTCGGCATGGTCCGCACCTTCCAGGTGACCCAACCTTTCGCCGGGCTCTCCGTCGCGCACAACATACGCGTCGGCGCGTTCCTGCGCC